>CANOFK010000010.1 GCA_947565265.1 uncultured Clostridia bacterium
CGCCGAAGATGACACGGCTGCGGGGTTACGCGGCTGCAACAGGAAAGGAGAGGCAGGAGGCAGAGGATCGTTGCGGATATGCCGGACGGGAGGGGGGGCGGTTCGCCATACCTCCCTCCAGCGGGTTTGGAAGGGGTGTGGCGCTGCCACGCCGAAGATGACACGGCTGCGGGGTTACGCGGCTGCAACAGGAAAGGAGAGGCAATATGCAGAGGATCATTGTGAACACACTGGACAGGAAGGGGACTATCAACCGGAACATTTACGGCAACTTCTCGGAGCATTTGGGGCGGTGCATTTATAACGGCCTGTTTGTGGGGGAGGGCTCCCCCATACCCAACGTGAACGGGATGCGCACCGACGTGGTGGAGGCCCTGCGGGCCATCCGGCTGCCTGTGCTGCGCTGGCCGGGCGGCTGCTTTGCCGACGAGTACCACTGGAAAGACGGCATTGGCCCCAGGGAAAGCCGTAAACGGATGGTGAACACCCACTGGGGCGGGGTGGTGGAGGACAACGCCTTTGGCACCCACGAGTTTATGGAACTGTGCCGGCAGGTGGGCTGCGCGCCGTACATCAACGGCAACCTGGGCAGCGGCACGGTGCAGGAGATGAGCGAGTGGGTGGAGTACATGACCTTTGACGGGGTATCCCCCATGGCTTTGCTGCGGGAACAGAACGGCCGCAAGGAGCCCTGGGAACTGCGGTACTTTGGGGTGGGCAACGAGAACTGGGGCTGCGGGGGCAATATGCGCCCGGCCTTTTATGCCGACCAGTTCCGCCGGTACCAGACCTATTGCCGGAACTATGGGGACAACCGGCTGTTTAAAATTGCCTGCGGGCCCAACAGTGACGACTATGACTGGACGGACCAGGTGATGGAGATTGCCGGGAACTATATGGACGGCCTTTCCCTGCACTACTACACCGTGCCCTCTGGCAACTGGGCGGACAAAGGGGCGGCCACGGGCTTTACAAAGGGCGAGTACTACGCCACCCTGAAGGCCGCCGGCTACATGGAAGAACTGGTGGCCAGGCACTGCCAGATTATGGACCGGCATGACCCCCTGCACAAGGTGGGGCTGGTGGTGGACGAGTGGGGCACCTGGTACAATGTGGAGCCGGGCACCAACCCGGGGTTTTTGTACCAGCAGAACACCATGCGGGACGCCATGGTGGCGGCGCTGACCCTGCATATCTTTAACCGGCACTGCGACCGGGTGGTGATGGCCAACATCGCCCAACTGGTGAACGTGTTGCAGGCGGTGATCTTGACCGAGGGGGACAAGATGGTGCTGACGCCTACCTACCATGTGTTCGACCTGTACCAGTGCCACCAGGACGCCACCCTGCTGGGCTGCTTTGCCACCGGCCGGGAGGTGGAAGGGATCGACAGCCTGACTGTGTGCGCCTCGGCGGACCGGGCGGGGGCGGTGCACATTACCGCGGCCAACCTGGACGCGGACAACGACTGCCCGGTGGAGGTGGAACTGCTGGGCAAGGACCTGGGCCAGGTTTCGGGCCGCCTGCTGGCCGGCGGGATGGGCGCGTACAACGACTTTGACCACCCCCATGATGTGCAGGTTACCGAACTGGCGGGCATCAAGCTGGAAAACGGCCGGGCCTGTTTTACCCTGCCGGCCTGCTCGGTGGGGCGGATCACCCTTGCATGAACGGGACGGGGCGGATATGCAGGCGCTGCCTGCTGCGGGAACTGGACAGCCAGGCGTTTGCGTCGGTTTACCGGTACATAGAAAGCCTGCCCCCGGAAGAGAAGGCCCCGCCGGCAGAGTATGCCCGGCGGCTGGCCCTTTGCCGCCAATGTCCCCGGCTACAAAACGGTATGTGCGCCCTGTGCGGCTGCTTTGTGGAGGTACGGGCCGCCAAGGGGCGGCTGGGCTGCCCCCAGGGCCTTTGGCAAGCATGGGAAACACCTGCCAACAACCATAAGGAGGTTTGATTAGATGGAGCAGAAACAACACAGCAGGCCGGTGAGCCTGCGGGACGTACGGGTGGCCGACCCCTTTTGGCAGGCCGCCCAGGAAACCGTGCGCCGGGAGATGCTGCCCTACCAGTGGGAGGCCCTCAATGACCGGGTGGAGGGGGCTGCCCCCAGCTTTTGCATCCACAATTTCCGGGCGGCGGCCAGGCTGATGGAGGAAAAGCGGAACAACCCCGGCTTTGTGGAGCCGGCGTATACCTTCCGGGGGTTTGAATGCCTGCCGGAGGACCCCGCCCACCCGGAGGCGGACCGGTTTTATGGATTTGTGTTTCAGGACACAGATTTTTATAAGTGGATCGAGGCGGTGGGGTACTCGCTGGCCCAGCACCCGGATGCGGAGTTGGAACGGACGGCCGACGGGGCCATTGACCTGCTGTGCGCCGCCCAGCATGACAGCGGGTACCTGGACACGTATTATATCCTGAACGGCATGGACGGGGCCTTTACCAACCTGAAAGACCACCACGAACTGTACTGCCTGGGGCATTTGGCCGAGGCTGCGGTGGCCTACTATGAGGCTACCGGCAAGGACAAGCTGCTGGGAGCCGCCTGCCGCTTTGCCGGGTATGTGGACAGCCAGTTCGGCCCGGAGCCGGGCAAGCGCAAGGGCTACCCGGGGCATGAGATTGCCGAGATGGCCCTGGTGCGGCTGTATGAGGCCACCGGGGAGCGGAAATACCTAAACCTGGCCCGGTTTTTTATTGACCAGCGGGGAACCGCGCCCCACTACTTTTTGCAGGAGGACCGGGAACGGGCCGCCCGGTCGGGCAAACCCGCCCCCCAGGCGGATACGGCCCCCTATGCCTATTACCAGGCGGACAGGCCCGTACGGGAACAGGAACAGGCCCAGGGCCACGCGGTGCGGGCCGGGTACCTTTACGCCGGTATGGCCGACGTGGCCCGGCTGACCGGGGACCAGGGGCTGTGGGACGCCTGCCGGAGGCTGTGGGACGAGATGGTGGGGGAAAAGCTGTACATTACCGGGGGCGTAGGCGGGACGGTACACGGGGAGGCGTTCTCTTACCCCTTTGACCTGCCCAACGACACGGCTTACTCGGAAACCTGCGCGGCCATTGCCCTGGCTTTCTTTGCCCGGCGGATGCTGGAACTGGAGCCCAAAGGGACGTACGCCGATGTGATGGAGCTGGCCATGTACAACACGGTGCTGGCCGGTATGGCTTTGGACGGCAAAAGCTTTTTCTATGTGAACCCGCTGGAGGTCAACCCTGCAGCCTGCCTGGCCGACCAGCGGTTGCAGCACGTGAAACCTGTGCGGCAAAAGTGGTTTGGCTGCGCCTGCTGCCCGCCGAACATCGCGCGGATTGTGACGGCCGGGGCCCAGTACGCCTTTACCGGGAACGACACCACCCTGTTCACCCACCTGTACATGGGCGGGGAGATCAGCCGGCAGGTGGGCGGGCATACCTTGCGCCTGGCGCTGGAAAGCCACCTGCCCTGGGAGGGCCGGGCCAGGATGACCGTGCACACGGACAGCCCGGTGGCGTATACCCTGGCCTTCCGGGTACCGGGCTGGTGCGCCGGGCCGGTGATTGCCGGGCCGGACGGCATGGAGCGGACCGAGAAGGACGGCTATGTGTACCTGACCGGCACCTGGCGGGAGGGGGACCGGGTGGACATCAGCCTGCCGATGGAAACCCGGCTGGTGGCCGCCAACCCCTGGGTACGGGAGGACACCGGCAAGGTGGCGGTGCTGCGGGGTCCCATCTGCTACTGCCTGGAAGAGGCGGACAACGGGCCCGGCCTGCACCTTGTGCGGGTGGACGCGGCCAGGGCCGGCGAGGCTAGGCCTACGGGGATCACCATTGGCGGGCAGGGGATGCGGGCCATTGACCTGCCCGGTTTCCGGCAGGCGGCGCCCGGCAGCGGCGCCCCCCTGTACAGCCGGTATGCCCCGGCCAAGGAAGAGCCTGTTACCCTGCGGTTTATCCCCTACTACGCCTGGGCCAACCGGGGCATGGGGGAAATGCGGGTATGGGTGCGGGTGTAGGAAACACAGCGGCTGTGCCGCCCGGTGCAAAAGGGGTTTTACCTCTTTTGCACCGGGCTCACTATAAGGCATCAGCATACATAGGAGGAAGGTATATGTTAGAACAACTGAAAGAGCAGGTTTGCCAGGCCAACCTGTTGCTGCCGGCACACGGGCTTGTCACCTTTACCTGGGGCAATGTGTCCGGCATCGACCGGGAAAAGGGGCTGATGGTTATTAAGCCCTCCGGTGTGGCCTACCCGGATATGGCCCCGGAGGACATGGTGGTGGTGGACCTGGAAACCGGGGCGCCGGTGGAGGGCAAATGGAAACCCTCCAGCGACACGGACACCCACCTGGCCCTGTACAGGGCTTTTCCGGGGCTGGGCGGGGTGGTGCACACCCACAGCCGGTGGGCCACCACCTTTGCCCAGGCCGGGCGGGGGATCCCCGCGATGGGCACCACCCAGGGGGATTACTTTTACGGGGACATCCCCTGCACCCGGCAGATGACCCCGGCGGAGATAGGCGGCCGCTATGAACTGGAAACGGGGCGTGTGATCATAGAGGCTTTCCGGGGGATGGACCCCATGGCCATACCCGGCGTGCTGGTACACAGCCACGGGCCCTTTGCCTGGGGCGCCAGCCCCGAAGAAGCCGTGCACAACGCGGTGGTGATGGAGGAAGTGGCCTTTATGGACTGGCACGCCCTGCTGCTGGAGCCCCAGGCGGGGCGGATGCAGCAGGAACTGCTGGACAAGCATTATCTGCGCAAGCACGGGGCCCATGCCTATTACGGGCAGCAAGGGCGCGGGCCGCGCTATGCAGGAAAGGGGGCCGCTTATGACTTTGCCACGTTTGAAACGCCTGCCGCATTTGCCCGCGGCTGCCAAAAAGAAAAAAACGCCGGCCCGGCGGCTGGGGATGCTGGCCGGGGCGCTGCTTGTACTGGCCGCGCTGCTGGCCGGGTTTAATGTGTGCACCGACCCCTTTGGGGTGTTCGGCGACCCCTTTATGGGCTGGTGGGGGTATACTATCACCCAGGCACCGGGGGTGGGGAAGATTGCGTACCTGGAACGCCACGAGGGGGCGTATGACGCCTATATTCTGGGCACCACCCCCAGCGCCTACCCGGTGGAGGCCCTGAACCGGTACAGTGGGGCCAGCTTTTACGACCTGACCGGCTGCGCCGGGGATATGGCGGGGGTGGAGAAGATCTGCCGGTACCTGACGGAGCGGGGCGGGGTGAAACATCTGGTGGTGGATTTGCCCATAGCCTGCGCCGCGGACGGGGAGGAAAAGGCCCAGGAGATGCACCATCTGGTGGAAGGGGACGCGGCCCTGGGGTTTTACGCCCGGTACCTTTTCGCCGGCCCCCAGCACGGGCTGCGCAAGCTGCGCCGGTACATCCGGGGGGACTATCTGCCCCAAGCGTACCGGGCCTATGACGGGGCTACCGGCAGCTATGACCGGAGCCTGCGGGACGTGGAGCCCATTGGGGACCTGGAAGAATATACCGGCCGGGACGCCTATGCGGGCTTTTGGGGCGCCCCGGCGGCCCAGCCCAAGGAACTGGCGGGCCTGGACGCTTGCATGGAAAGCCTGGCGGCCATAAAAGCCATGTGCCAGGAGGCCGGGGCAAAGCTGACGGTGATCTGCCCGCCGCAGTTTTGCCGGCAACTGGAGGCATACACGCCGGAGGAGCAGGCCCGGTTCCGGCGGGAACTGGCCCAGGTGACGGACTACTGGGACTTCACCCTGGGGCCCCTGAGCCGGGACCCCCGGTTTTTCTACGACGCCGGGCACTTCCGCGGCTGCCTGGGGGAGATGGTGTTGGCGGAGATTGCCGGGGACGGCAGCGTGTACCGGCCCCGGCGGCTGGGCGAGCACATTGCCCTGGGGGCCGAACCCGGCGCCTATGAGGCCGAAGAGGCGGATCCCTCTACCTATACCGCCCGGATACCGGTGCTGATGTACCATCATCTGGCGGAAGAGGGGAAGGGCAACGATATTATGTCGGTGGAGCGGTTTACCCAGCACATGGCCGCCCTGCGGGACGGGGGGTATACGGCCGTTACCTTTCAGCAACTGGAGGATTATGTGCTAGGGGGGGCGGCCCTGCCCAAGCGGCCGGTGGTGATCACCTTTGACGACGGGTATGCCAGCAACCTGGAACTGGGCCTGCCTGTTATGGAGGCATACGGGATGCGGGCCACGATATTCGCCATTGGGGTTTCCATGGGCAAGACGCAGTACAAGGACACGGGGCGGGAGATGTTCCCACACTTCTCTGTGGAAGAGGGGCGAAAGGCGGCGGAAACCGGGGTGGTATGCGTACAAAGCCACGGCTATGACTTGCACCAGGTGCCCGGCCTGGACCCCGACCCGGTGCGCAAGGGCATTTTGCGGCGGCAGGGCGAGAGCGAAAAGGCGTACACCGGCTTTTTGCGGGAGGACTGCCAGACGATGGCGGAAACCCTTGGCTACCAGCCAGGGGTGCTGGCCTATCCCTACGGCCACTGCGATATGCTGGCGGAAAAGCTGCTGGAAGAGGCGGGGATCGGCGTGACCCTGACCATTGAGGAAAAGGCCAATGTGCTGGTTAAGGGGATGCCCCAAAGCCTGCGGCAGTTGGGCCGGTTTTACATGAAGGAATCGGTGACGGCGGAAGAACTGCTGGCTATGTTGGAGGGGTGAGAGGGAAAAAAGGCCCTGCGGGAAGTTTTCCGCAGGGCTTTATTTTTTTGGGGGGATCAGGCCAGCCAGTACATGGCCTGGTCGCTGAAGGTATAGCCGGTTTGGGCGAATACCTGTGCCAGTTCTTCGTCCTCCACGGGGATGTGGGCAAAGGGGGCAAAGCAGTTTTGCAGGCACCAGCCGGTGATATGGGCCACCAGGGCGGCCCGCACCGGGGGGCTTTCGGCGGCCAGCAGGCCCACGCCCCCTTCCGGGTACAGGCCCACTACGCCGGCCAGGCGGCCCTCGGCGAAGGCCCCCTGCATCACCCCGGCCCGCAGGCGCTCCCGTAACTCGGCCTCCTCAAAGCCCTGGGGGAACGCCTCCAGCACCTGCTGGCGGTGGGATTCCCCCAGGGGCTGGAAGTCCAGGCCCTCTTCCGGCTCCGGCGCGGCGGGCTCCAGATAGGCGGCGGCCCGGCACGCCATGATCTGGCTGAGCTGTAGCCGGTCCATGAGCATCTCGGCGTTTTTTAGGCTGTGCACCGCCACCTGGGTGGGGCGGAAAATGCCCCCGCAGAGGGCCTCGCCCACGTCCATGTTCTCCGCCGCTAACAGGTAGGCCCCGCTGCGGCCAATGTACACCAGGGCCCCGTCCTCCCGCACGGCGGCCACGGTGCCCTCGCCCCGGCGCAGGGCTTCCAGCATATCCATACACAGCACGGGCTTTCTGCCCAGGTAGCTGTACGCTTTTACCGCAAGTTCAATCATAGGGCACCTCTCACAGCCGGGGCAGCGCCCGGGCCAGCAGGCGGGCTGACTTTTCCGCACTGATTTTGACAAAGGTGGGGAAATCCACCGGCGAATCGTCATTGGCGTTGTCGGAGATGGCCCGGAGCACGGCACAGGGCACGCCGCTCATGTAGCAGGCCTGGGCGATGCTGGCTCCCTCCATCTCGACGGCCTTGGCACCGAAGGTTTCCATAAGCCAGCGGTTTTTCTCCCGGCCGGCCACAAAGGTATCGCCGGTGGCAATGACCCCCAAATGGGCCCCGCCGTAGATGCTCTCCGCCTCTTTTAGCAGTACGGCAGCGGCGGCCTGGTCGCTGGGGAGCATCACCCGTTCCTCGTGGACGCCGCCCCGGTGGAGGGTCAGGCTGCCCAGGGGCTCGCCCAGCGCCGTGGTGTCGTAATCGTGCTGCACCAGGGCGCTGGCCACCACCAGGTCGCCGATATGCACCCCCACGCCCCCGGCCACGCCGGTGTTGATGACCAGCCGGGGGGCCCAGCCCAGCAGCATGGACTGGGCGCACAGGGCCGCGTTGACCTTGCCAGGGCCGCACTGGGCCACCACGCAGTCTACCCCGGCCAGCAGGCCCCGGTAGAAGGCCAGGCCGGCGGACTCCTGCCGCCGGGGGCTTTCCATTTGGGCGATCAGGCCCTCTACCTCTACGGCCATTGCGCCGATAATACCAATGGGTTTTTGCTCGCTCATACCGCTCACGCACCTTTCTTTGTTATCCCCCGCCCCGGACGGGGGGCAGTTCTGTCAGCAGGCAGTGCCACAGGCCCAGGGCAGGGCTGCCAGTAGCCCCCGTAGGCGCCAGCAGGACATGGGCCTTCCGCTTCCCTTTCATGCTGCCACATCCGCACCATCATGCACAGGACGGTTTCAGACCTCATATACATTTTAACGGATATGCGGCGAAAGCAAGGGATATTATGGCTGCTTTTGTACAGATTTTTGGATAAAATCCACAAATTCTTCGAACTCACCCTGGGTAAAGCCGTACTGGTCGACCATATAGGCGTTGTCCGGGCCGTAGTACAGGTACAGGTACTGGCCCTTGCGGCGCAGGTCCGTAAGCTGGAAATAGGGGATGACGCTGGCGGACTGGATGCCGGACACCCGGAATACCGCTGGGTAGAAGGTATAGTGGGCGGTTTGGGACTGGCCCCGGCCGTGGACCTTGCGCTGGATCTTCTCTACCGTGGCGGCCATGCCGATGACCTTGTAGGCATAGTAGGCGGCAATGGCGATGGCCACCAGTTTCATCCACCAGGCGGCGTCGATGAGGAAGGCCGTGGACACCATCACCAGGCACATGACCCCGCCGAAGATCACCTCGCCGATATTTTTTACATAGGCCTGGTACACGCTGAAGGTGTGGATGGCCTCTTTGGTGCAGTCGGTATCATTGACGAACAGCACCTCGCCGTCGGCCTGGTCGGCCCCGTGGGTACGGTGGTACTCGGAAAGCTGCTCGGCCAGCCGGGCCTTGCGCTTTTTGTCCGCCTTCCCCTTTAAGGGGATATAGATGAGCGGCACCGCCACCGCGGCCAACAGCAACAGGAGGAGCAGCACCGTGCTGGCAACATCTACCGGCTGGGGGGCGGGCTTTTCGGTGACGCGGGTGATGCGGAGGGAATCTACCACGGCCAGGAGGGTTTCCTCCTGCTGGGGGGTGATGGGCTCGCCCATAGAGTACAGGTCGATATTGATGGCGTAGCCGTTGACAATGGTGCCATAGGCCAGCTCATACATGGGGTTGTCCCCCAGCAGGTCCAGGCGCAGCCAGTAGAAGAGCCTGTCCCCCACGGTGTACCAGCCCTTGTCTACGTGCAGGTCGTCTTCGGACTCGCCCAGCCGGCCCATGAACTGCTGCTTTTCCTCTTCGGTGAGCAGGTTTAAGTCATAGACGCTTTGGTTGATGTCGCTTTCCTTTTTCATCACGGTGATCACCGTGCCGTCCTGGGTGACGA
This sequence comes from uncultured Clostridia bacterium, assembly GCA_947565265.1. Lineage (GTDB taxonomy): Bacteria > Bacillota > Clostridia > Oscillospirales > Acutalibacteraceae > Acutalibacter > Acutalibacter caecimuris. Next base: position 9,425 of record CANOFK010000010.1, read on the forward strand.
ACTGGGCCAGCACCCCGGCCTTGGCGTAGTTTTGCAGCTCCCCGGCGGGGTCTGCCACGCCGGCCAGGGCCCACAGGGCGTCATCCTCCGGCAACTCCGGGCCCAGGTGGTAGGCCCCTTCCGGGGGCTGTAGGGTGAAGTCGGCATCCCCCCAGGTTTCGGCCAGGGCCGCCATGGGCAGGGCCCCCAGCATCAGCAGGGCCAGGAACAGGGAAACAAGTTTTTTCACGGTGAAACCTTCTTTCTACAGATAATGGAGGCCCGGCGGGGCACTACCCCATACCTTGCCAGGGCTTTTTGCGCCGGTGAGCCTGGGGCGCGCTGGGCTATGGCCCCTTCTGTTTTGATTTTTCTTTTGAATGGAAAGCTTGGTGTGGTTTTCTTGGGCGGCCGGCTGTTCTATTGTTCTGTCTTTTTTTGGGGGACGCCGTGTACATTATAACATAAACCCGCGGAAAAGGAAAACAGAAATTGCAAATATTTTTACGGGAATTGCCCCCCTTGCCGCCTTCCGGCACTTGACGGACCGCCCGGAAAGGCGTAAAATGGAAACAGAATGGGCGTTTACGCCCTGGTTGGCTACAGGCCGGAAAACAGAGCTTTGCGTACAGAAAGGACGGCGGATATGTATGGTGACGGCAGTTATCACCGGCGCTTCCGGCGGGCTGGGGCGGGCGTATATAGACGCCATTATCGCCCAGTACCCTACGGTGGACGCCTTTTGGCTGGTAGCACGGCGCAAGGAACTTTTGCGGGAGATTGCGGAGGCCCACCCGGACAAGACCATTGCGGCCATTTCCCTGGACCTGGCAAAAGAGGAGAGCCTGGAGGTATTTGAACAGCTTTTGAAAGAGAACAGCCCGGAGATCAAGGTGCTGGTGAACAACGCGGGCTACGGCAAGTGCGAGGACTTTTTCTCCTCTAACCGCCGGGCCCAAACCGGCATGGTAGACCTGAACTGCCGGGCCCTGGCCAGCCTGACCCGGCTGTGCCTGCCCTATATGCTGGACGACAGCCTGGTGCTGAACATCGCTTCTATCGCGGCTTTTGCGCCTACGCCCCGTATGTCGGTTTACGCGGCCAGCAAAGCCTTTGTGCTGACCTTCTCGAAGGCCCTGCACGAGGAACTGCGCCCCCGTGGCATTAAGGTGCTGGCCGTGTGCCCCGTCCCTATGGACACGGACTTTTGGAAGGTGGCCAATGTGCCGGAGGGGAAGTCCAGGCTGATTGACAAGCTGCCCAGGGTTGACGCCAAGGAGGTGGCAGAGGGCTCGCTACGGGCCGCCAAGCGGGGGAAACTGGTGTATACCAAGGGGTTTTTCTACAAGCTGTACCGCCTGCTGGCCAAGCTTTTGCCCCACGGGTTTATTATGGAGTTTACGGAGGTATAGGCACCGGCCCATCAAAAGGAGGTATTTGCTATGCAGTATGCCATCACCCTACAGGACGGCCCGGTGGGCCTGCGGCCCCTGGCCCAGGGGGACGCCCCCCTGCTTTTGGGCTGGCTGACAGACCCCCGCAACCTGGCCTATTGGGAAGGGCCCAGCCAGGTGTTTACCCCCGCGCGCATACAGGCGGATTTTTATGAGGAGGAATGGAACGCCTCCCGGTGCATCATACAGTATGAGGGGCGGGATGTGGGCTATGTACAGGCCTATCAACTGGACAGGGAGGGGTTTGCGGAATACCAGTACCCCTATACCCCGGCGCCGGTGTATGGCATCGACCAGTTTATCGGCGTGCCGGAACTGTGGGGCAAGGGCATTGGCAGGCGGTTTATCCGGCTGCTGTGCGGGTGGCTGCACAGGGAACAGCAGGCGGCCGCGGTGGTGCTGGACCCCCACGCGGACAACCCCAGGGCGATCCGCTGCTATGAGGCCTGCGGGTTCCAGAAGGTTAAGCTTTTGCCCCGGCATGAAATGCACGACGGCCAACTGGTGGACTGCTGGCTGATGGCCTTGGAGTTCCCCCGGTAGCCGGAAGGGGAAGGGCGCCGCCGGAAAAAGATAGCTTGACAATCCCGGCGGGCGCTGTTATGCTTGGGGTAGAAGGCACGATGCCTTCAGGAAGGAGGCTGCTATGGAAAGGGACGCATTTACCGGCGGGGTCGACCCCGGCGGGCTGTGGAGCAAAAATGACATCCGGGTTTTGGTTTGCTACATTTTGGCCAGCGTAAACGCCCCCTTGTCGGAGGAGGATATCTGCCAGGTGGTGCAGGGCCGGGCGCTGGCCAACTACTTTGAAACCGCCGACGCCCTGGCGGCTTTGGCGGTTTCCGGGCACATTACCGGCGGGCCGGCGGGGTGGTCTATTGCCGCTACAGGGCGGGAGATTGCCGCCGACCTGGACACCGGCCTGCCTTTGGCTGTGCGGGACAAGGCTTTGGAAGCTGCCCTGAGCCTGCTGGCCATGGCCCGCGCCCGCCGGGAAAACCAGGTGGACATAGCGCCTGCGGAAAAGGGCGTGCGCGTTACCTGCCGGGTGCTGGACGGCCAGGGGCTGGAGCTGATGGCCCTCTCCCTGTTTGTGCCCGATATGGCACAGGCCCAACTGGTGCGGGAAAACTTTTACAAAAACCCCAACCAGTTGTATAAGCTTACCCTCTCTTCCCTGACCGGGGATATGTCCTTTGCCCAGGGGCTGTTCTCCCCTTAGGGGCGCAGGCAGGGCGCGGGGTTGGGTTCCCAAAGGGCCTGCGGCCCTTTGGCAGGGGTGTGGGGGCAGCGCCCCCACGGCCTTTTCCCCCGGCCAAAAGAGCAGCGTCCCTGATTTTTCAAACAGGCTTTGTGCCCTTCCAAAGCCGCCGGGGACAGAAAGCGGCGGCCGCGGGCGGGGGCTTTGGGCGGCATTGCTGCCAGGGCGCGGGGTTGGGTTTCCAAAGGGCCCGCGGCCCTTTGGCAGGGGTGTGGGGGGAGCGCTCCCACAGCCTTTTCCCCGGCCAGCCTTTGGGGGGCATAAAGGTTTGATGCACTTTTTACACACAGCAGGGTTGTGGGGGCAGGGCCTCCACCGCCTTGCCTTGGCTGAAAGGAGCCCGATTTATGGCAATTTTGTATGATGAAAGCAGCCGGGTTTTCCGGCTGGACACGGATGTTTCCAGTTATGCGATACAGATCTATGAG
>CANOFK010000011.1 GCA_947565265.1 uncultured Clostridia bacterium
GAGCCCCCGGCGTTGACCACCTGCCCGTCCAGGCTCACCACCCGGTAGCGGTAGCCGGTACGCCGGGCAATGGCCACCGCGCTGTCCAGGTCCTCCGCCACGGCCACCCGCCCCAGCAAAGAGTCCCGTACCCCGGCAAAGCGGGCCTCGCAGCCGCACAGGCTGGCCGCCACACCCACAAAGCCGGGGGCCCCCTCCATCTCCCTGGGGTCCAGGGGCCGGCCCTTCACGTTGCTCAGGGGCAAAAAGGTGGCCCGCCCCTTGTCCCGCTCTTTCAGCAGGCTGATGGCCGCCTTGGCGTCCCCCTCCGTTTCGGTCACGATGTTCTGCATGGCCGCACCCAGGGCCGTTTCCAGGGCCACGGCGTAGGGGGGCGGCACGGTCAGCAGCCGGGTCACCGGCCCGCAAATGCCCTTCAGCATCCCCCGCTGGGCCTCCTTCATCACCACCTTCACGCTCTGGCCAAAACCCTCCAGGTTCCGTTCCAGGTCCTCCAAAAGCCGGGCCCGGCGCAGTTGCTCGTTGGCGTCCAGGGTCAGCCTGTCCCACTGGTCCTTCGCCGCCTGCACCCGCTTTTTCCGGCTTTCCAGCCGCATCTGCCAGCCCTTCACGGCGTTCTCCCCGGCCGCAATCCGCACCCCGCTCTCATCCAGCATATCCGCCAGTTGGGCGCATTCCTGCTCCAGGGCCTCCCGGCGCTGCCCGGCCTCCCGCACGCTGTCCTCCACGGCCCCGGCCCGCCGCTGTATCTCCTCCATCGAGGAACCCGCCGCGCTAATCCGCACCCGCTCCTCCGCCAGGCTGGCTTGCACCCCGGCCAGCCTGGCCGCGGCCTGTTCCAACTGCCGGGTGGCCTCATCGGCCCCCTGCCGCAGTTCCTCCAGCCGGGCGGTAAAGCCCTCCAGTTCCTCCCGGCTGTGGGCAATCCGCCCCTCCTGCCGGGCAATGGCCGCCCGCCGCTCCTCCATTTCCCTGGCCGTGTCCCCGGCAGATTGCCTGGCCGCGTCCACCTGCCCCTGCAACCGCTGGGCGTCCTGCCGGTTGTGGGCAAGCTCGCTGTGCAATACCCCGATCTCCCCTTCGGCCCGCAGGGCCTGCTCGTCCAGGGCCCCGGCCTCGGTCCGGGCCGCGTCCATCTCGCCGGTGCAGCGGTTGATCTCCCTGGCGTTCTCCTCGGCCAGCCGGCCCAGTTCCCCTATCTCCTCCTCTATGGCCTCATGCTGGGCCCTGGCCGTGCCGATCTTCTCCTGGTGCTCCCGCAGGGCCTGGGACGCCCGGTCCAGGTTGGCCACCCAAATGCCGATCTCCAGCCCCCGTTTCTCCCCGTCATAGGCAATAAACTGCTGGGCCTTCTCCGCCTGCTCCTTCAGGGGCCCCACCCGGCTCTCCAGTTCCGAGAGGATGTCCCGCAGCCGCACCAGGTTCTCTTCGGCCTTCCCCAGCCGCCGCTGGGCCTCCTCCTTGCGGTACCGGTACCGGGAGATCCCCGCCGCCTCCTCAAAGATCTCCCGCCTGTCCTCGCTGCGGGCGGCCACAATGCTGTCTATCTTCCCCTGCCCGATGATGGAGTACCCGTCCCGGCCCAGCCCCGTGTCCATAAACAGTTCGTTGATGTCCCGCAGCCGCACCGTGCTTTTGTTGATCAGGTACTCGCTCTCGCCAGAGCGGTAGTACCGCCGGGTGATGGCCACCTGGTCGTTGTCAAAGGGCAGGGCCCGGTCGCTGTTGTCAATGGTCAGCGTCACTTCCGCAAAGCCCAGGGCCCGGCGCTGGGGGGTGCCCCCAAAGATCACATCCTCCATTTTCGAGCACCGCAGGGTACGCAGCGACTGCTCCCCCAGCACCCAGCGCATGGCGTCGCTGATGTTGCTTTTCCCGCTTCCGTTGGGCCCCACCACAGAGGTCACCCCCCGCTGAAAGGTAAGGGTCGTCTTATCGGGGAATGTCTTAAAGCCCTGCAATTCTAACGATTTGAGGATCATCCGGTCAGCTCCTATTGCATAGTAAAGATAAAGGTCGCGTACAGGCATTATAGCACGTTTCCCGCCCATTAGCAAGCGGAAAAACCCCCTTGCTGGCCCCCGCGGGCCGCGCAAACCCCCCCCCCTGCCAAGCTTGCAAGCCGCCCTCCCCCTGTGCTATAATGGGCCCATACCTTATTATATATCCCCAAGGAGGATAACCATGTTGAAAAAGAGGATCGTCCCCACCCTGCTGGCCCTGTGCCTGCTCCTGTCCGCCCTACCCTTCACCGCCCTGGCCGCCGTCCCCGGCTCCCAGGAGGTGGACTCCCTGGAAGGGTTCCTCAACCGCCTCATCAGCGCCGGCACCCTCTATGACTACAACGGCGCCAAGTATGACTACGAGCACCTGGACGGCGCCGGTACCGGCTACTGCGGCTACGCCAAAGTCCTGGGCAGCAGCATCTTCTATATGCTCAGCGGCCTGCGGCTGGAGTCCTACGGCGTCAAGGCGTCCTACACCCAGTCCGGCAAAAAAGGGTGTCCGTCCAAGACGCCCAATGGCTCTGCACCAACATCCTCAACTGGCCCGCGGCCGCCTGGGAGGATATGTTGGCCAAAGCCGCCGCCAATAAAGGGGTCATCAGCCCCACCGGCCTGGGCCTCACCGTGAAAAACGGCTATATCTCCGGCGATGAGCCCGCGGGCCTTGCTATGGGCGATACCATCCGCATCACCCGGCAGCGGGCCACCGGCACCCGGCTGGAGGTGGTCTGCGACTGGTCCAGCCATGGCCATGACCCCTCCGGCCCGGTGGAGGACCAGGGCTCCTTCTACGCTATGGTAGAGAAGAAAACCATCGGCGGCAAGCCGTACTGGACCCTCTACCGGGGCTGGAAACTGGCCCCCGGCGAGGACCCCTTTGCCCGGCCCACGGTAGGCGGGTTCCGGGATGTGTTCCAGGGCGATTACTACGCGGACCCTGTCCAGTGGGCCGTAGCAGAGGGGATTGCCTACGGCACCACCGCCAACACCTTCTCCCCGGCCACCCGCTGTAGCCGCGAGCAGGTCGTCACCTTCCTCTGGCGGGCCATGGGCCAGCCAAAGCCCCAGTCCACCCATTGCCCCTTCACCGACGCCGCCCCCGGCGCCTACTACTACAACGCCGTGCTCTGGGCCTACGAAACCGGCATCACCCAGGGCACCACCGCCACCACCTTCGGTGTGCAAGAATCCTGTAGCCGGGCCCAGGTGGTCACCTTCCTCCACCGGGCAATGGGCGTCCCCCAGCCCACCGGCGCCGCCAGCCCCTTCCAGGACGTAAAGCCTGGCGCCTACTACTACAACGCCGTGCTCTGGGCCCAGGAGAACCACATCGCGGCAGGCACCTCCGCCACCACCTTCGGCTCCACCGCCTCCTGCGACCGCGCCGCCATCGTCACCTTCCTCTACCGCGCCCTCGCCTAACCCCTCTCAAGCCACCTTGCCCCCACCCCACCTGATCCCCCACCCTCTCTCAAGAACCACTCTCCCCTCCCCGCCAGCTACCCCACGCCCTCCCCCAAGCGCCCCTGCACTTCATCCCGCCAAAGCCCCGCCCTCCCAAGACCGCCTTCCTATCCCCCGCATATCCCCGCAATACCTACCTGATAACCCCCTGCTATCTGCCTGATAACCCCTTAAGACCTGTCCCTGAACCGGGGCAAAAAGTGTATATTTATGCACTTTTTGCACTTTTCCCGTATATCCCCGGTATCCCACACCCGGAGGCGCCCCATGAAAATCGACCGCCTGATCGGCATCCTCTCCACCCTTTTGCAGCATGACCGGGTGTCCGCCCCCTATCTGGCCGAAAAGTTCGAAGTATCCCGCCGCACCATCCAGCGGGACGTAGACGCCCTCTGCCGGGCGGGCATCCCCCTCTCCACCAGCCAGGGGGCGGGGGGCGGCATCTCCATCATGCAGGGCTACAAGCTGGACCACACCCTCCTCACCTCCCAGGACGCCCAGGCCCTTATCGCGGGCCTGCGCAGCTTGGACAGCGTCACCGGCGGGGGCTCCTGTGCCCGGCTGATGGAAAAACTGGGCCTTTCCACCCTGTGGGAGCGCCAGGGCCCGGTGCTCATCGACCTAGCCTCCTGGTACAAAGGCCCCCTTTCCGAAAAACTTTCCCTGCTGCAAGCCAGTATCGAGCAGCCCCGGCTGGTGTCCTTTTGCTACTGCACCCCCGGCGGGGAGGGCAGCCGCACCGTGGAGCCCTACTATATCGTGTACCAGTGGGCCGGGTGGTACCTCTATGGGTGGTGTTTGCAACGGCAGGACTTCCGCCTGTTCAAGCTGCTGCGCATGACGGACCTGGCCCCCGGCCAGCCCTTCCGGCCCCGCCCAGCCCCGCCCCCGGACCTTTCCGCGGACCGGGTGTTCCCCACCCGGTACCAGGTGCAGGCGCTGGTACCCGCCCACTACAAATGGCGGCTGATCGAAGAGTACGGCCCCGCCTCCTTCACCCTGCAACCGGACGGCCGGTGCCTGGCCGACATAGGGTTTACCCACCTGGGCAGCGCCGTGGAATGGATGCTGGGTTTCCGGGGCGAGGCCCAACTGCTGGGCCCGCCGGAAGTAGCCGAGGCCCTTTTGGCCATAGGTCGGCGGCTAACAGGAAATGGCCCGTCAACATGACATACCGTTGTCCTGTTTGGCCTGGTATACTGTACCTGCGGGTCCAGCCCGCCACAACATAGGGCCCGGCCCCCGGCCGGGCCAGGAAAGGGAAAGGTGACTGGTATGGTAGAGTCAAGATGCGGCCTCCTGTGCAGCGGCTGCAAGTACCAGGAGGAGATGGGCTGCAAGGGGTGCGTCAACATTGCCCAGCCCTTCTGGGGCAAATGCCCGGTAAAAGATTGCTGCGAGGAAAAGGGGCACACCCACTGCGGCCAGTGTGGGGCGTTCCCCTGCCAGCAGCTCACGCAGTTTGCCTACGACGAACTACAGGGCGATGACGGCAAGCGCCTGGAACAATGCCGCCACTGGAAAGAGGCCGCCAAATAAGCTTTCCGCCACCCAGCACCACACAAAAGCCGCCCCTGCCCGCCAGGTAGGGGCGGCTTTTCTGCGGTTTTGGCCCCTTCCCCCCGGTACTATCCGTCTGTATTTTTCGCAAAAAGCCATTAAAATTGCCAAGCAACTTGACATCCCTCCCAATAGTTGATAAAATAACAGTGACTACTGAAAAGCGGAAAATACCGCAGCCAACGCCAGGCCCTGGGAGGAAACATCGATGTATCATTGCCATATCCGGTTTTGTTTGCTGGGCGAGCCCTGCACAGCCTTCAAAATCTTTCAGGACGCGCCGCCCCTGCCTAATTTCACCCACGAATTCTACCCCGCCAGCGCCCCCCAGGACGCCGCCGGGGCCTCTGTCGTCTTTGCCCGCCTGCCAGACAGCCCCACTGCCTTTGCCGCCGGCCTGTTACAGGCCCTGGATCCCGGCGCGTCCCTGATCCTGCTGGCAGGCCCCGGGCAGGTGGAAGGGCTGGCCGGCCTGCTGGAGCACGCCGCCGATATATGGCCCGCAGAGCTTTCGGAAACAGAGGCCCGGTTCCAGTTCACCCGCTGGCAGGCCCGCCTCCGGCTGGAAAAGGATCACTGGGAAATCTCTCAATATCTAGATGCCGCCATCAATAGTGTCCCCAATATGGTGTGGTACAAGACCCGGGACGGCATCCACGAAAAGGTAAACGACAGCTTTTGCAGAACCGTAAACAAGACCAAAGAGCAGGTCCAGGGCCAGCGCCACGCCTATATCTGGGATGTGGAGCAGGACGACCCTGCCTGTATTGAGTCCGAGCGGCTGGTCATGGAGAGCCGCCGCACCCAGGTTTCGGAAGAAACCGTGCTGACCGGCGAGGGCTTGCGCCTGCTGACCACCTATAAGACCCCCCTGTACGACCTGGACGGCAGCGTAATGGGCACCGTGGGCGTGGGCATCGACGTGACCCAGGAGCGTGCCTATGAGCAGGAGCTAATCGAAAAGAGCCGGATGATGGAAACCATCTTTACCTCCATGGACTGCGGGGTTATGTGCCACAGCCTGGACGGCAGGCGGGTGCTAAGCATCAACCGGGCCGCGCTGAACATTTTGGGCTATGCCAGCGAGCAGGACCTGCTGGCGGATAACTTTGACACCGTGGCGGGTACGGTAGCCATTGAGGACAAGGAGCCCCTGCGTTCTGCCATCCAGTCGCTGAAAAAGCCGGATGACAGCGTCAGCGTAGAGTACCGGGTGCTGCACAAAGACGGCGAACGGCTGCACGTCATGGGCAATGTCAAGCTGATTGAGGAAAATGGCGAACTGTTCTACCAGCGGTTTTTGCTGGATTGTACCGCCCAGAAACTACAGGAAGAGCGGGAGCGGGAGCAGTCGCGCCGCCGGCAGATGGAACTGGTGCACGCTTTAAGCATCGACTACAGCCTGGTCTGTGTATTTGACCTGGACAAAGACCAGGGCAGCGCCCTGCGTATCAGCGACTGCCCGCTGGGTGTGCTGGATAACCTCTTTAGCGGGCAGCAGTTCAATATGGCGGAAAGCCTGGGCAAATACATAGACACCTGCGTCTATATTGAGGACCGGGAAACGCTGCGGCAGGCCTGCGCCCCCGCACAGCTAATGGCCAAACTGACAGAACAGAACCGCTTTTACATGAACTACCGCACCATCTGCGAAGGGGAGATGCGGTACTTCCAGCTAAAGGCCGTGCGCACCGGCTCCTGGAGCGAAAAGCACACGGTCGTACTTGGTTTCCGCAGCGTAGACGAGGAAACCCGCAGCGAAATGGAGAAAAAGACCCTGCTGGAGGACGCCCTCTCCCAGGCCAACCGGGCCAGCAAGGCCAAAAGCGTGTTCCTCTCCAATATGTCCCACGACATCCGCACCCCCATGAACGCCATTGTAGGTTTCACCTCTTTGGCGCTGAACCACCTGGAACGGCGGGAGCAGGTGGAGGAGTACCTGAAAAAAATCATGACCTCCGGCAACCACCTCCTCAGCCTTATCAACGACATCCTGGACATGAGCCGTATCGAAAGCGGCAAAATCCACCTGGACGAGGAGTTGTGCAGCCTACCGGATATCCTACACAGCCTACACAGCATTGTCCAGGCGGACATCCGGGCCAAACAACTGGAGTTCTCTGTGGACACGGTAGACATCACCGACGAGGATATCTACTGCGACAAGCTGCGGCTGAACCAGGTGCTGCTAAACCTTCTGTCCAACTCGGTGAAGTACACCGGGGCCGGGGGCTCGGTCAGTATGCGCATCACCCAAAAGGCCGGGGCGCCCAAGGGCTCCGCTTACTATGAGTTCCGCATCAAGGACACCGGCATTGGCATGAGCCCGGAGTTCGTTTCCCATATCTTTGAGCCCTTTGAGCGGGAGCGCAACTCCACCATGAGCGGCGTGCAGGGCACCGGCCTGGGCATGGCCATCACCAAGAATATCGTAGACATGATGCACGGGCTCATTGAGGTGCGCAGCCAGCCGGGGGTAGGCACCGAGTTCATTGTTTCCTTCTCCTTCCGGCTCAGCCCCGGCTGCAAAGAGCCCCAGGTGATCCCGGAGCTGAAAAACTGCCGGGCCCTGGTGGTGGATGACGACTTCAACATCTGCGACAGCGTAACCTATATGCTGCAACAGATCGGCCTTCGGGCCGAGTGGACCCTCTCCGGCAAAGAGGCAGTGCTGCGGACCCGCCAGGCCGTAAGCCGGGGGGACAATTACGCCGTATACATTGTAGACTGGCTGATGCCCGATATGAACGGCGTAGAGGTGGCCCGGCGCATCCGGCAGGAAACCGGCGGCGACGCCCCGGTGGTCATCCTGACCGCCTACGACTGGTCGGATATAGAGGAAGAGGCCCGGGAGGCCGGGGTGGCCGCTTTCTGCCGCAAGCCCCTGTTCGCCTCCGAACTGCGCAACTGCCTGCGGTCGGTGGTCAGCACCGAGGGCCGCAGCCCCATCGCCGACGAGGCCCTGCCCGCCCCGGTACCCCTGCTGCGCCACAGCGGCCACATCCTGTTGGCCGAGGACAACGAGTTGAACCAGGAAATTGCCGTGGCAATCCTGGAGGAAGCCGGCTTTACCACCGACATTGCCAGCAACGGCCGCCTTGCGGTGGAGATGCTGAAGGCATCTGCCCCCGGCTACTACAGCCTGATCCTTATGGACGTGCAAATGCCCGTTATGGGCGGCTACGAAGCCACCCGGCATATCCGCGCCCTGGAAAACCGCCAGTTGGCTCAAATCCCCATTTTCGCCATGACAGCCAACGCCTTTGACGAGGATAAGCAGGAGGCCGTGAAGTGCGGCATGAACGGCCACATTGCCAAACCCATCAACATTGCCCAGCTTTTGGAAACCCTGGACCAGGCCCTGGCTGGGAAGTAAACCCCGCAGGCGCGGGGGCCTGTAACGGGCCCCCGCGCCCTGTTTTTACAAGCGGCCTGCCTGGCAGGGCCGCAAAGCCCCGGCAGAGGTGGCTACGCTTTTCCGTCCGCCCACATCTGCCCCAAACAGCAAAGGAGGCGTATGTGGAGATACGTAAACAGTTAAAAGAGCTGCGGGGCCGCAACTTCGTTATGTTGGCCCTGGCAGGTATTGTGAACGCTGTGGGGGTCACCCTGTTCATCGCGCCGGTGCAACTGTACGACAGCGGCATATCCGGCACGTCCATCCTGTTCTCCCAGCTTACGCCGCCGTCCCTGTCCCTGTCTTTTTTCCTGCTGCTATTAAACCTGCCCCTGTTCCTCTTTGGGTTAAAACGGCAGGGGCTGGCCTTTACGGTGTATGCCTGCTACGCGGTGCTGGTCTACTCCCTTTGCGCCTGGCTGATCACCGACGTGCTGCCGGTGGATGTGCGCCTGGCCTCCCCCTTAGCGGGTACAGACCTGCTGCTGTGCGCCCTGTTTGGGGGCATGATCTCCGGCATGGGCTCTGGCCTTGCCATCCGTTTCGGGGGCGCTATGGACGGCATTGAGGTGCTGGCCGTCACATTCGCCAAAAGGATAGGGATCACCGTAGGCACCTTTGTTATGCTGTACAATGTAATCCTGTATATCCTGTGCGGGGTGGTTATTGGCAGTTGGGTACTGCCCCTATACTCCATTGTCACCTATATGGCGGCACTCAAAACCGTAGACTTCATCGTGGAGGGCATCGACCGCTCAAAAGCCGCCATGATCATCACCGCCCGGCAGGAAGAGGTGTGCAGCACCCTTTCAGAGGCCTTTGGGATGGGTATTACCATCTTCCCTGCCACCGGCTATTATTCGGGCGGCACAAAGGCTTGCGCCTATATCATCCTGAACCGTTTCCAGATCGGCCGGATGAAGGAACTGGTGCACACCTGTGATCCGCAGGCGTATATTACCATTACCGAAGTAGCCGACGTGTTTACCAACAACAGCGGCTAAGCATTGGCAGCATCGCTGCTATTTATGGAAAAAAGGGGCAATCCGGGGGCCGTGCGGCCTGTATGGCGCATGGCCTTTGGCCTTGCCTGCCCCACCAAGGAGGAACCTATGTCCAAGACCCGTGACCTGACCACCGGCAGCATTACCGGTGGTCTGTGGCTTTTCGCCGTGCCCCTCATGCTGGGCAATGTGCTGCAACAGCTTTATAACCTGGTGGACACCTGGGTGGTGGGCCGCTATATTGGCGATAGCGCCCTGGCCGCGGTAGGGGCCAGCTATACCCTGCTCACCTTCCTCACCTCAGTGGTCATCGGCCTCAGCCTGGGCACCGGGGCTTTCATCTCCATCGCCTTTGGCCGGGGGGACGCCCCCCGCATCCGCCAGGGTATTTTCCTTTCGGGCTTGCTGATAGCCGGCCTGAGCCTCCTGATCATGGCCCTGTTTTATGCCTTTCTCCGGCCGGTTATCGCCCTGTTACAGGTACCCGCCACCCTGGTCGAGGAGATGTATGGCTACCTGGCCTGGGTATTTCCGGGTTTTTTCGCCACCTTCCTGTATAACTACTTTGCCAGCCTGCTGCGGGGCATGGGCAATTCCGGTACGCCGTTGCTGTTCCTAGCCGTGTCGGTGGTACTAAATGTGGTTTTGGACCTGCACTTTGTCATCAACCTGCATCTGGGCATCCAGGGCGCGGCCATTGCCACGGTCATTGCCCAGTATGTGTCCGGCATAGGGCTGGCGCTGTATTTCTGGCTGGCCTGCCCCCAGTACCGTCCCCGCCGGGCAGATATGCGCTGGGACCGGCAGAACTTCCACAGCATCCTGTCCCTGTCAGGGCTTACCTGTTTGCAGCAGTCTATGATGAACTTTGGCATTTTGCTGGTGCAGGGAGTGGTCAACAGTTTCGGCCCGGTGGTCATGGCCGCCTTTGCCGTAGCGGTAAAGATAGACACCATTGCCTATATGCCCGTGCAGGACTTTGGCAACGCTTTCTCCGTGTTTGTAGCCCAAAACCACGGGGCCGGGCAACAGGGGCGTATCCGGGCAGGCATACGGCAGGCAGCGGTCAGCGTGGCGCTGTTCTGCGGGGTGGTAAGCGCCCTGGTGTGGGCGTTTGCCCCGGCACTGATGGGCGTTTTTGTAGACGGGGCCAACCAGCAGACCATTGCGGTAGGGGCCCAGTACCTGCGGATAGAGGGCGCCTGCTATATAGGTATCGGGCTGCTGTTTATGCTGTATGGCTACTACCGGGCCGTAGAGCGCCCCATGATGTCTGTGGTGCTGACGGTGCTCTCCCTGGGTACCCGTGTGCTGCTGGCAAATGTCCTCTCCGCCATCCCCGCTGTGGGGGTAGTGGGGATCTGGGTGTCCATCCCCATTGGCTGGGCCCTGGCAGACCTGGTCGGGATCTGGTATCACTTTGTCCGGGAGGGGAAGGCTCCGGGGCCGTAAACCCGGAAAATCCGCAAAAAAACGAAAAGCGCCGGGCAGAACCCCCACGGCTTGGGGGCTCCTGCCCGGCGCTCTATTGGTTTTGGAAAGTGCGTTGGCCTGTCAGGGGGGCTTACGCCTTGCCTACAGAGCCGAACAGCTCCATCTTCTCTTTCACGGTAGCCTTGATCGCCTCAAAGCCAGGGGCCAACAGCTTGCGGGGGTCAAAGCCCTTGCCCTGCTGATCCTTGCCGGCCTCAATATACTGCCGGGTCGCGGCGGCAAAGCTCAACTGGCACTCGGTGTTCACGTTCACTTTAGACACGCCCAGGCTGATAGCTTTCTTGACCATCTCCTCCGGGATGCCGGTGCCGCCGTGCAGCACCAGGGGCATGGTGCCGGTTTTCTCCTGGATCTGGGCCAGCACGTCGAAGTTCAAGCCCGTCCAGTTTTCGGGGTACACGCCGTGAATGTTGCCGATACCGGCGGCCAACATGGTCACGCCCAGGTCAGCGATCATCTGGCACTCGTTGGGGTCGGCAACCTCGCCGCTGCCTACCACGCCATCCTCTTCGCCGCCAATGGCGCCTACCTCGGCCTCAACCGAAATGCCCTTCTCGCCGGCAATACGGATGATCTCCTTGGTCTTTTCGATGTTCTCGTCAATGGCATAGTGGGAGCCGTCAAACATCACAGAGGAGAAACCGTCCTCCATGGCCTTCAGCGCGCCCTCATAGCTGCCGTGATCCAGATGCAGGGCCACCGGCACCGTGATGCCTAGGGTTTCGATCATGCCCTTGACCATGCCGGTAACCGTGTTAAAGCCGCACATATACTTGCCCGCGCCCTCAGACACGCCCAGAATGACCGGGGAGTTATTCTCCTGGGCCGTCAGCAGCACGGCCTTTGTCCACTCCAGGTTGTTGATGTTGAACTGGCCCACCGCGTATTTGCCGGCCTTGGCCTTGGTGAGCATTTCCTTTGCAGAAACTAGCATTGCGTTTCCCTCCGATTTCAAATTCTGGCCGGTGCAGTGCCCGGCCCCAGGCTTTTCCGAACATCTTAAGCAGCGCCCAAGCCGCCCAGCCTTCCGGGGGTAACGGGGCCATCCCCAATAGCGCGCGCCACCAGGCCGCCGGTTTTATGGAACGTCGCCGGAATATCCTTATAGACATTATAGCGCAAACCGCAGGAAAAATCAACCGGAAATTGGCAAGAACCGCCCACCTGGCCACTGTTTTAGGGGCAGTACACCACCAGGCCGCTCCTGCCAGAAAATTTCCCCGGAAAATGAAATTTCCTCTTTACATTTGCCGCCTTTTGTGATAAAATAATCGTGTTATAAGCCACATGGGCTCGTGGCTCAGCTGGGAGAGCGCCGCGTTCGCAACGCGGAGGTCGAGGGTTCGATCCCCT
>CANOFK010000012.1 GCA_947565265.1 uncultured Clostridia bacterium
GGTATGAGGAATTACAGCAGGCTTACACCGGAAGGGGTGCGCGATATTCTTTTTGAGGAGTGCCGCGCCCGCCGGGAGGCGCAGCGGCGGCTGACAGGTGTCTTTGCCAGCAGAGGCTACCGGGAGGTGATTACCCCTGGTGTGGAATACTATGATGTATTCAACCTGCCCGGCGCGGTGGTCCCCCAACAGGAGATGGTAAAATCCACCGATGGCGCGGGGCGGCTGGTTGTGGTACGGCCGGACTCTACTTTGCCCATTGCCCGTATGGCCGCGGCCCGGTTGCAAAGCCACCGGCGGCCCATACGGCTATACTATAGCCAGAACGTTTACCGTACCTGGCCGGCGCTGCTGGGGCGCAGCCATGAGTCGGCGCAGATGGGTGTGGAGTTGCTGGGCGCAGCAGGGCTGCGGGCCGACTTGGAGGTTATCTGCGCGGCGGTAGAGGCTTTACGGGCAGTGGCAGGGGATTTCCGCATTGAAATTGGCCATGCCGGGCTCTTCAAGCTGCTGGCCGGGCGGCTGGCCCTCTCTCCGGAGCGGCGGGAGGAGATCCGGGCTACGATCGAGGCAAAAAATTACGGCGCGTTGGGGGAACTGTTAGACCCCCTGGGAGACAGTACGGAGGCAAAGGCCATCCGCCGCCTACCCAGGCTGTTTGGCGGGGAAGAGGCTCTTGCCGAGGCAGAAAGCTGGCGGCTGGACGGTGGCCTGGCAGATACGCTTGCGTATTTGCGGGCCCTGTACACGGCCCTGCAAAAACTGGGGCTGGGTAGCCGGCTCATGGTAGACCTAGGGCTTGTGCAGCGCAATGACTACTATACCGGCGTGGTGTTCAGCGGCTACGTGCAGGAGCATGGGGGCCCGGTACTTACCGGTGGGCGATACGACGGGTTATGCGGGAAGTTTGGCCAGGATATGCCCGCAGCAGGCTTTGCCTTGGATATGGATGCTGCCGCTGCCCTGCTGGAACGCCATATGGCCCCAGAAGAACCGGCGCAGGTGCTGGTACACGGGGAAAACGGCTTTGAAACCCAGGCCCAGCGGGAGGTGTTGCGGCTGACGGCAGAGGGCGTTGCCTGCGAAGGTTCGGTGTGGGAAACCGTGGAAGAGGCGGTGGCCTATGCGCAGGCAGCCGGGATCGCACAAGTGCTGCGGGTGGGGGAGCCCAGTGAAACCATCGCCGTTAGTGGGAAAACAGAATGCAAAGGGGGGCCGCTGCCATGAGGCCACTGCGTATTGCCCTGACCAAAGGGCGGCTGGAAAAATCGACCACAGCATTAATGGAAAAGGCTGGGCTGGACTGCTCGGCCCTGCGGGATAAAGGCCGCAAGCTGGTCCTGCCTGTAGGGGACGGCCTGGAGGCGGTGCTTGCGAAGGCCGGCGATGTGATCACTTACCTGGAGCATGGTGTGTGCGACCTGGGTGTAGTGGGTAAGGATGTGATCATGGAACGGGGCGGGCAGTTCTTTGAGATACTGGACCTGCGGTTCGGGAAGTGTGGCTTTGCCCTGGCTGCCCCGGCAGGCGTGGACTTTTACGGGGGCTACCAGGGCAAGACGATTGCCACCAAATACCCCCATGTGGCCCGGAGGTTCTTTCAAAGCAAGGCGATGGACGTCCGGGTCATCAAGATCGAGGGTTCGGTAGAACTGGCGCCATTGCTGGGGCTGGCAGATGGGATCGTCGACCTGGTGGAAACAGGCGCCACGCTGAAGGAGAACGGCCTGGCTGTTGTAGAGCCTGTGGCCCAGGTATCTGCCCGGCTGATTGTAAATGCTGCCAGCCTGAAACTGCGCAAGCAGGAAATAGAAACACTGGCTGAACGGCTGGAACGTGCGCTGGATTAAGGGTGCTGGCGTACAGGATTAAGCCCCCCAAGCTGCAAGGGGCAAGATTGCTTTTTTGGGCGCTTGGCCTTTAGGCAAGGCTGTTAACGTAGCAGCAGTTGCCCCGACCATGCGCAGTAAGCAATAAAATTTCCCCACAGGCCCTCATGTAATAAAGAAGGAAAAACGCGGCCCAAAGCGCAACCAATGGTCGGGCTACCGGCTGGCGATATAAAAGTTTTGGAAGGGCACAAAGGGTGCGAAGGGTGTAGCACCCAGTAAACCCGACAAAACCAAAGGAGAGATCACCATGATAAAAACAGTGACAGCCACCGGGCCGGAACGCCAGGCGTTCATCAGGGAACTGAAGGCCAGGGCGGGCAGTGTGGACCCCAAGATCGAGCAGGCCGTTGCAGAGATTGTGGAGGCTGTACGTGACGGCGGGGATGAGGCAGTGAAGGCGTATTCCCGCCGGTTTGACGGATGGACCCCGGACAGCCTGGAACTTTCCCGGCAGGAGATGGAACGCCTACAGACGGGGTGTGACCCGGCTTTCTTGGCAGCACTAGAGCGGGCAGCCAGAAACATCTATGACTTTCACAACCGGCAAAAGCAGCAAAGCCGTATCGACCCTATGGGCAACGGCATCATTACCGGCCAGCGGGTGCGGGGCCTGCATAGGGCCGGGGTCTATGTGCCCGGGGGCACGGCGGGGTACCCCTCTTCCGTGCTGATGAACGTGATCCCCGCCAAGGTAGCCGGGGTGGGGGAGATCGTGATGGCTACGCCCCCCGGCCGCTCCGGCCGGCCGGATCCCAACATCATTGCCGCTGCTCTTGCCGCCGGGGTAGACCGGGTATTCTTGATGGGCGGTGCCCAGGCGGTGGCTGCGTTGGCTTTCGGTACGGGGAGCGTACCGAAAGTGGATAAAATCGTGGGCCCAGGGAACATTTACGTAGCTACCGCCAAAAAGCAGTTGTACGGCGTGGTTGACATCGACATGATTGCCGGGCCCAGTGAGATCCTGATCATCGCCGACGATAGTGCCGACCCGGAATTCCTGGCTGCTGACCTGATGAGCCAGGCAGAACACGACCCCATGGCCTCGGCAGTGCTGATCACCCCCAGCGAAAGGCTGGCCCAGGAGGCTGTAGCGGCTATCTACCGCCAGTTGCCCGGCCTGTCCCGGCGTGAGGTGATCGAGCAGTCTTTGGACGGGTATGGGGCGGTGATCGTGTGCGGGGATATGGACGAGGCAGTGGAATTTGCCAACGAACTGGCCCCAGAACACCTGGAGGTCTGCTGCCGGGAACCCTTTGACTATCTGGGGCGGCTGGACAATGCCGGCTCGGTTTTCCTGGGGAATTATTCTCCGGAGCCTTTGGGGGACTACTACGCCGGGGCCAACCATGTGCTGCCTACCGGAGGCACGGCCCGGTTCTTCTCTCCCCTCTCGGTGGATGACTTCATCAAGAAGTCCAGCTTTATCTATTACCCCAGGGAAGAGTTGCTGAAAGCCGCCGGGGACATCGTGCTGCTGGCCGAAACGGAAGAACTGACTGCCCACTCCAATTCCATCAAGGTGCGGCAGGGGCGCTGATATGGAACGTCAACTGGAAACCGTGGAGGATGTGTACAAGGCCCTGGCCGGGCAAGGGCAGCTAGAATGGATCGGCGAGAGCAGAACTGCGGCGGTTTTGTACTTTCAGCGGGGTAAAAAGCAGTTTAAGGTGTTTTTCGATGACAGCAATGTGGAAGTTTCCGTAAAAAAGCGGTGGTTTAAAGACGAGTATTGGGACTCGCTGGGTACCCGCCATTATGACGCCCCGGAGGACACGGTCAATGACGTGTTCGACACGGTGATGTGGTGCCTGGAAGAATTTGGAGGGAGAGGGAAAAAGGATGTATGAGTTGAACGCCAAGCTGCGGGGCCTGGCCGCTTACACCCCTGTGGACAACACCGGCTGTGTGCGGCTGGACGCCAATGAATCCTTTGTGGAACCGCCCCGGGCGTTATTGGAAGCCATGAAGGCTGTGCTGGAAGAAACTGCCTTTAACCGGTACCCGGATCCGGCTGCCGGGGCCCTTTGCCGGGCTTTTGCCAACTATTATGGGGTGGAGCCGGGTCATGTGACTGCGGGTAATGGTTCGGATGAGTTGATTTCGGTGATTTTCCAGGCGTTCTTGCAGCGGGGAGAGGCCTTTGCCACTTTGGAGCCGGATTTTTCTATGTATGCCCAAGGGGGCCTGCTGGCAGAGGGCCGGCATATCCCCATTACTAAGCGGGATTGGCGCATTGATGTGGACGAAACCCTGGAACTCTGCCAGAAGGAAAGGGTAAGGCTGTTGATTTTCAGCAACCCCTGCAACCCCACCTCTCTGGTGCTGGGGAAAGAGGCGGTGCGTAGGCTGGTCAGGGGCACAGATGCCCTGGTTGTGCTGGATGAGGCCTATATGGACTTTTCCGGCCAGAGCCTGCTGGGGGAGGAAGGGGACTTTGACAACCTGATTATCCTGCGCACGTGCTCTAAGGCTATTGGTATGGCGGCCCTGCGGTTGGGCTTTGCCGTGGCCGGGGAGGGCCTCACCAGGGCGCTACGGGCGGCAAAATCCCCCTATAATGTAGGGAGTATCCCCCAGGCTATAGGCACGGCGGTGCTGGGCCGGCCGGCCCTGTTACAGGGCGCTTTGGGAGAGATTTTGGCCTCGCGGCGGGCGTTGCTGGCCGGTTTGGGCGCGTTGCAGGCGGCTGTGCCTGGGCGGTTCCGGGTGCTGGAAGGGGAGGCAAATTTTGCCGCTTTGGTGATGAAAGACGCCTGTGAGGTGCAAAAAACGCTGTTAAAACAGGGAATAGCTGTACGATATACCGGCGGTCTTTTGCGGGTATCATGCGGAAAGCCAGGGGATAATAAGGGGTTCTTAGAGGCATTTCGCAAGGTGTTGGAGGGGAAAATATGAAGAGAAGGGGCACGGTACAGAGAAAAACAGGGGAAACGGACATAACCCTTACCCTGGACCTGGACGGGGGGCAGCGGGACATTGCCACGGGCATAGGATTTTTTGACCATATGCTGAACGCCCTGGCGGTACACGCCGGGCTGGGCCTGACCGTACGGGCTGTGGGCGACCTGGAGGTGGACTGCCACCACACGGTGGAGGATGTGGGCATTGTGCTGGGACAGGCCCTGGCACAGGCCCTGGGGGATAAGGCGGGGTTGCGGCGGTATGGCCATGCCTTTATCCCCATGGACGAGGCGCTGGCTTTTTGTGCCGTGGATGTGAGCGGCCGGCCTTTTCTGGTGTTCCGGGGGGAATTCCCTCAGGGGCAGGTGGGGGCGTACGATAGCTGCATGACGGAGGAGTTTTTCCGGGCACTGGCTATGCACGCGGGCATCACCCTGCATATGCGGTGCGAGTACGGAAAAAATACCCACCATATGGTAGAAGGGTTGTTTAAAGCCTTTGCCCACGCTCTGAAGGACGCGGTGGCGTTGGAGGGGCACGGGGTGCTGTCCTCTAAAGGCGTGCTGTGAGGGCTGGGAACCGGCCTGGGGATGAGAATACCGCTATGGCGGGTTGCGCGGGCAGCGCTGCCGCTGCTTGACGGGGTGGGGTGACCCCGGTATAGTGGAGGCAGGGGGTTGGGGGGATCATCTGCGGGATGGGAACCGGCCTGGGGATGAAAATGACGCTGTGCGGGCTGTGTGAACGGTTTTGCCACTGTTTGACGGGGTGGGGGCTGGCCCTGGTATGGTGGAGGCAGGGCTTTGGGGGGATCATCTGCGGGGTGGGAACCGGCCTGGGGATGAAAGTGCCGCTATGGCGGGTTGCGTGGACTGCTCTGCCGTTGTTTGAGGGGATGGGGTGGCCCCGGTGTGGTGAAGGCAGGGCTTTGGAGGGATTATCTGCGGGGTGGGAATCGGCTTGGGGATGAAAATACCGCTGTGCGGGAGGCTTTGCCAGTGCTTTAGAGGGTGGGCCATTTTCCGGCGTGTGCTGTGAGGGGAGGAGATCAACATGAAATATGAAAACATACTGGTGGCTTTGGATATGCTGGGCTGCCCCAACCGCTGCCGCCACTGCTTTATGGGGTGGAGGGAGAACCCCCGCATGGGGGAGGCGGATTTGCGCTTTGTGGCGGAGGCCCTGCGCCCGTACGCCAAGACCCTTACGGTGGCCGGCTGGAACCGGGAGCCGGATTTTGGGGACGATTACCGGGAGAAATGGGCGCTGTGCAGGGAACTTTCCAGCCCCGGCACGCCGCCGGAGCATTACGAACTGGCCAGCGTGTGGCGGCTGGCCAGGGACCCGGCATACGCCCCCTGGCTGAAGGCTTTGGGGCTGCGGTATGTGCAATTGACCCTGTTCGGCGGCGAAGGGCTTACGGACTATTTTACCGGGCGCAAGGGCGCTTATCAGGACATTTTGCGGGCCGTGGACGCTTTGCTGGAAAGCGGCATCGCCCCCAGGATACAGGTTTTTGTGAACAAGCAGACCCTCCCGGAACTGCCGGCGGTGGAGGAGCTTATCGGCCGGCTGGAACTGGAACGGCGCTGCGAGGCTACCGGCATACCCTTTGTGTGTTTTGCCCATCAGGGCTCCTGCGACGGGGAGGCGGAAAAGCTGTACCCCATCTGGCCCACCAGCGAGGATCTGGCGCGGATACCGGAGAAACTGGCCCGGTACACCTGTAAGCACTTTAACGCCAAAAACCTACAGGCGGTATTCGGCCAGGAGGAAGGCCGGCTGGTACGGGAACTTTGGGAGGACGGCACCACGGAGCATTTGGGCGGGGGGCTTTCGCCGGTGCTGTATGTGGACGGGGCGTTGGACGTTTACCCCAACATAGGCACCCCCGCGGCCCAGTGGCGTTTGGGGAACCTGCGGGCGGACGGCCCGGAAAAGGTGCTGGAAAACCTGGCCCAGGACAGGAGCACGGCCCAGAGGGTCAGGAAAACCGTACCGTTGGGCCGGCTGGTATAGGCCTGCGGCGACCCGGACAGCCGGCGGTTGTTTGGCCGGGGGGATTACGTGGACTACCTGCTGAACCGGTATTGCCGGGAAAAGCTATAGGGCAGAGGAAGAGGGCAGGGGCGCGGGACAGGCGCGCAAAAACGGGAGAGGAGCGAGAGCATGATCATTTTGCCGGCTATTGATATTCATGAGGGGAAGTGTGTACGGCTGTTCCGGGGGGACTATGCCACCGCCCAGGTGGTGGCCGGGGACGCCGGGGAAACGGCCCGGCAGTTCCGGGAGCAGGGGGCCCACTGGCTGCATATGGTGGACCTGGACGGGGCCAGGGAGGGCCGGCCGGTGAACCAGGCGCTGATTTTGGAAACGGCCCGCCACGCCGGGATGCACGTAGAGGTGGGGGGCGGTATTCGGGATATGGCTGCGGTGGAGGCGTACTTGGAGGCAGGGGCCGGCCGGGTGATTTTGGGCTCGGCGGCCCTGGAGGACCCGGCCTTTGTGCGGGAGGCGGTGAAAGCCTACGGCAGGCGGATCGCCGTGGGTATTGACGCCTTGGGGGGGAAGGCCGCGACCCAGGGCTGGACCCGCCAGAGCGGCACCCACTATATCGACCTGGCACGGCAGGTGGAGGATATGGGGGTGGAGTATATTATCTGCACGGATATTCAGAAGGACGGCACCCAGGCCGGCCCCAACCTGGAGATGCTGGACCGGCTTAACCGGGCGGTGGGGTGTAATATCATTGCAAGCGGCGGGGTGAGCAGCCTGCTGGACATGGTGGCGCTGTACGAACTGGGGCTATATGGGGCCATTGCGGGCAAGGCCCTGTACGCGGGCACGCTGGACCTGCGGGCCGCGGTGCGCGCCTGCCACCGGTTTTCAGGCAGGGCCCCGAAAACGGAGGCGGCGGTCAACGACGAGTTGGAGCGGTTTTTCCAGAAGGGGGAGCTGGTCCCGGCGGTTGTGCAGGACGCGGACAGCGGCCAGGTGCTGATGCTGGCGTACATGAACAGCGCCGCCCTGGGAAAAACCATGCGGACCGGCTATACCTGGTTTTACAGCCGCAGCCGCCAGGCCCTTTGGAACAAGGGGGAAACGTCTGGCAACACCCAGCGGGTGGTAAGCATTACCGCGGATTGCGACAACGACACTTTGCTGGTAAAGGTGCGGCCCAACGGGCCGGCCTGCCACACCGGGGCTGTAAGCTGTTTCTTTAAGGAAGTATGGAGCGGGAACCAAGAGGAGGAAGAATAAGATGGAGGCACTGAAGGAACTGTACCGGGTGGCGGCCAGCCGGAAGGAGGGCGCGCAGGAGGGGTCTTATACCGGGTACCTGTTTGAAAAGGGGCTGGATAAGATCTTGAAGAAATGCGCGGAGGAGTGCGGCGAGGTGATCATCGCCGCGAAAAACGGCGAAAAGGCCGAAACCGTAGGGGAGATCAGCGACCTGCTGTATCACCTGATTGTGCTGATGGTAAACGAGGGTATCCCCCTGGAGGACGTGGAGGCGGAACTGGAGCGCCGCGCCCGGAAACAGGGGAACCTGAAACAGTTCCATCAGGTGGACAAAGATACCTGATGGGGCGCGGGGGCGGCAGGGGGAAACAGCCTTTACAAGGGGAGGCGTGGGCGATGGACAGGCAAACCGGCGGGGGGCTCTGGCAAGAGCCGCTGCCCTGGGACTTTACGGCAAAGGTGCGGGACTTCCTGCGCCCGGAGGTGCGGCTGCTGGACTTGAACGCCGGGGACGGCGGCTACCTGCTGTCCCTTGGGCACCCCCTTGCCCTGACCGGCGGGGTGGTGTGGCAGGCTGAGGACTACCGGCGGTGCCTGAAACGGCTGGGCCCCAGGGGCGCCGCGGTGCGGTTTTGCGAGAACGCGGCACGGCTGCCCTTTGGGGACGGCTGCTTTGACGTGGCCATCAACCGGCAGGGGCCTTGCCCGCCGGAGGAGATTGCCAGGGTGCTGGCACGGGGCGGCTTTTTGGTGACAGAACAGGTGGGCGGCATGGACGCCAGGAGGCCGGGGGCGCCGGACTATAACCTGGAAAACCAGGGGCCCAAGTTCCGGGCGGCGGGGTTCCGGGTGATAAGCGGCAACCAGGCCTACCCGCTTTTGGAGGAAGGCTCCTGGCGGCGGGGGCACCGGTTCCTGGTGGTGGCCAAGCGGCGTTAACCGGCCAGGCCATAGGGACTGGAGAAATTTGAAAAATGGAATTCCAGAGTCTGTTTTGAAACCGGAGAAATGTGGGATTTTTGTTTAAAAGCGAGGGCGTTCAAGGAGAAAACCGCAAGAAATGCTTGCCGCTTTTCGAGAATTTTTGGCGCAAAATAGATGGCGTTTCGGCGTTTTAAAACGGACTCTGGGGATTGGAGGAATTTGAAAAATGGAATACAGGGAATTGGGCGCGGGCGATGCAGCCGCCCTGCTGCCCCTTTATATAGGCTACTACAACCGGCACGAGGAGGGCCAGTGGACGGAGGAGTCTGCCGGCAGGCGCATCCGCCAGGTGCTGGGCATGGACGGCGGCTGGGGCCTGGCTTTGATGGAGGCGGGGGAGCCCCTGGGTTTTGCCATGGGCTACTTTAAGCCCTACGACGACCTGACCTCCTTTGTGCTGGAGGAGATCGTGATCGCCGGGGAGCGCCAGGGCCAGGGGCTGGGCACCCGGCTTTTGGCGGAAACGGAGCGGCGCGTCCGGGCAAGGGGCGCCGCCGGGGTGGAGCTCCAGGCGGTGAACAGCCCCCTGCACGCCCATTTCTACCAAAAGGCCGGGTACGGGGACGCGAAAAACTTTGTGCTAAAG
This sequence comes from uncultured Clostridia bacterium, assembly GCA_947565265.1. Lineage (GTDB taxonomy): Bacteria > Bacillota > Clostridia > Oscillospirales > Acutalibacteraceae > Acutalibacter > Acutalibacter caecimuris. Next base: position 9,607 of record CANOFK010000012.1, read on the forward strand.
GTGAAGTGGTTCCCGGCGGGGCAGCCCGAAGCGGACGGACCGCCCCATTAAGAAAACTTTAACATTCTCAGAGGTTTACCTCCCCCGCAAAATGGTGTATAATGGAAGGGAACCTGGAGAAAGGAAACGCAAGGGAATGGCGAAAAAAGTTTGTAAGGGGCTGTTTTTGGCCCTCTGTGTGCTGGGGATTTTGTGGTTTTGTATGCCGGTCCTTCACGGGGGCTTTGGGGAGGGCTCGGTGTTTGGGATAATGGTGTGCGGGATGGGGATTGCGCTGGTGGCGCTGTACCCCAAAGCGGTGAAAAAGGGCCGCCAGCAGCGGTGGCTGGCCAGGGTTTTTGCGGCGCTATATGCGCTGGGCCTGGGCTGGGCGGCTTTTCTGACGGGGCTGATCATCAGCAGCCAGGCCATGGCCGTGCCCCAGGGGCTGGATGTGATTGTGCTGGGGGCCCAGGTGTACAGCGCCGAACGCATGGGTATGAGCCTGACCAACCGGGTGGAACGGGCGGCAGAGTATTTGCAGGCCAACCCGGCGGTAAACTGCATTGTGACCGGCGGGCAGGGGGGCAACGAGCCCTGCCCGGAGGCGTTGGCGGCTAAAAATGCCCTGGTGCGCAAGGGCATCGACCCGGCGCGCATTTATATGGAGGACAAGTCACGGAACACCCGGCAGAACCTGCGCTTTGCCATGGAGGTGGCCAGGGAGAACGGGCTTGGCACCAGGGTGGTGGTGGTCAGCCAGAACTTCCATATGTACCGGGCGGTGCGGCTGGCCCGCAGCGCCGGGTTTGACGCCTATGCCCTGCCGGCAAAAACCGACCCGGTCATTTTCCCCTCTTACTATGGCCGGGAACTGCTGTCGCTGACCAAGTGGTATGTGGAGGAGCTGTTCCAGTAAGGGGAGGGCCGCCCCGGACCAAAAAAAGCTTGCAAAAGCGGGCGGTTTGTGGTAGTATCTATCATGAGAAAAGGGAAGGGGTGGCTTTTGTGCGCGGGCTGGTAGCAGGTTGTGCCGGAAATGTGGTAAAAGGCCCTGATTTCCCCGTTGGCTGCGGCGTGTGCCGGGCAGCTTTCCCGTTTGTTATGTACGTCCCCGCCCAGGAATGGGTGGGGCTGTTTTTGTAATGGGAAAAGGAGGACGCATGAAGATTTTGCTAAAAGGGCCCCGGCTGGTTGACCCCAGCCAGGGCCTGGACGGAACAGGGGATATCCTGCTGGAGGATGGGAAGATCGGGGCGGTAGGGGACGGGATAGACCCGGCCGGCTGCCAGGTGCTGGATTGCCGGGGGCTGGTGGCCGCGCCGGGGCTGGTGGATATGCACGTCCACCTGCGGGACCCGGGGCAGACCCATAAGGAGGATTTGGCCTCTGCCTGCCGGGCGGCGGCGGCCGGGGGCGTGACCAGCCTGTTGGCCATGCCCAACACCCAGCCCCCCATGGACAGCCCGGAACAGGTGCGGGCGCTGCTGGACCGGGCCGAAACCGCAGACGCCCGCGTGTATACATCAGCCTGTGTGACAAAGGGGATGAAGGGGGAGGCGTGCACGGACTTTGCCGCGCTGAAGGAGGCGGGGGCTATCGCCCTTAGCGACGACGGCAGGCCGGTGGGCAGTACCCGCTGCCTGCTGGAGGCGCTGGAGCAGGCCCGTGCCCTGGGCCTGGCCCTTACCGCCCACTGCGAGGATATGGAACTGGCCGCCGGGGGGCTGATGAATCAGGGGGAGATATCCCGGCGGCTGGGGGTGAAGGGCGTGCCCGCCGCTGCCGAGGATTGCGGCGTGGCCAGGGAGATTGCCGCTGCGGCCAGCATAGGGGCGGCGGTACATATCTGCCATGTGAGCACGAAGGGCTCGGTGGCGCTGATACGGGACGCCAAGGCCAGGGGGGTACAGGTCACGGCGGAAACCTGCCCCCATTATCTGCTGCTTACCGACGAGGCGCTGGAAAGCATGGACGCGGATTACCGCATGAACCCGCCCCTGGGGGACGAGGCGGACCGGCTGGCCCTGTTGGAAGGGCTGGCTGACGGCACCCTGGACGCTATTTCCACCGACCACGCGCCCCATACCCCGGAGGAGAAGGGGGATTTCATCACAGCGCCCAACGGGGCCATTGGCATGGAAACCTCCCTGGCCGCGGTGCTAACGGCAGTAAAGGGGCGGTTCGGGCTGGCGGAGGTGATCCGGCTGATGAGCACGGCCCCGGCGACAATTTTGGGGATAGAAGGCGGCACCCTGCGGGTAGGGGCCCCGGCAGATGTGGTGGTGTTCGACCCGGAGGAGCGCTGGCGGGTGGACCCGGAACGGCTGCACGGCAAGAGCCGGAATACCCCCTTTAAAGGGATGGAGCTGACAGGCCGGGTGAAACTGACCTTCTCCCGCGGACGGAAAGTGTTTGACAGGCTGTAGGAGAGGGCCCTCTCGCGATTGCCCATGTTGGGTTTCCAAAGGGCCTGCGGCCCTTTGGCGGGGAAGCCGCTGGAGGCAAAAAGAGAAACCGGCTAAGCAAAGGCCTGACTCGCGGGCCGGTGGCTGTAA
>CANOFK010000013.1 GCA_947565265.1 uncultured Clostridia bacterium
ACCCGCCCCGCCTGTTCCTCTGGCTGGGGCTGTTTCTGTTTCTCCTTTGCTTGCGTTGCCCTGCCCGGGCCGCCACCAATGGGTTTGCCATCACCCTAAGCGAAACCACAGGAAAGAAGGGGGATGTGGTGGAGATTTTGCTACATTATGACGGCAGCCTGCACCAGGCCTCTGCTCTGCTGCTGGACGTTGCCAGCGACCCTTGCTGGTCTATGGTGGGCAGCGATGCCAGGCAGGAGGGGTATATCTCCCATACAGGTACCGAGGGGACGGAGAGTTGGGTCTTTACCATGCGCGACGGCCTGACCCTGACGGAGGGCGAGGTGTTGGCCCTGCGTTTCCGGCTGGATACAGACACTGTGCAGGACGCGGTGTTCCGTATAACCCTGCGGGAGGTTGTTACCGCCAGCGGCTTGCTGAAAGACCAGACCGTGCAAGACCTTCACTATACGGTGCTGCCACCGCCCAGCAGTGATGCTAGGCTGCTAGGCCTGCAACCCAGCGCCGGCAACCTGGAACCGGCGTTTTCCTGGGAAATTGCGGACTATACGGCAGATGTGCCCTATAGTGTTACTACAATAGATTACATTGTAAAGGTGCCTGAAGGCGCTACTTACCGGGTAAACCGCCGTAATTTAGGCGCGGGCGGCAGCGATACCCTGTTTACCATCACCGTGACTGCCGCGGACCGGGCGACAAAACGGGTCTATACTGTTACGGTGCACCGGCAGGTAAAGCCCCTGCCCACCCCAAAACCTACGCCTACACCCCGGCCCAGCCCTACGCCAAAGGTGACGCCTACCCCCAAACCTACCGCCACGCCTAAGCCCACGGCAGAACCAACCCCTATGCGTACCCCTAAGCCAACAGCCACCCCCAAGCCTACAGCCTCCCCGAAGGCTACGGCTACGCCTAAGCCCAGCCAGACACCTAAGCCTACGGCTACACCGAAACCCTCCCGGACGCCTAAGCCTACGGCTACGCCAAAACCTTCCCGGACACCGAAACCCACGGCTACGCCAGGGGCCTCGCCGGGCGGGGCGGGAGGAGGCGGGATAGGGGCGCCGCCTACCAGTAATGGTGGAATATCAGATGATTCCATTTATATACAGGGGACTGGAGAAGGGAAATTACCTGTGTATATACTGACCTTTGCTGGTATCTTACTGGCCCTGTTAGCTGGGGAACGTTTTGTTCGCGGGCTGCGGAAGGGGCGTTTTTTTATACCCAAAAAGCGTAGACACTAGCGTTTGTTTTAAAACACCCGTATTGTGTGTGAAGTGCTAAGATGGCAAAATCAAGCACATGAAAAGGCATGGAATCAGCGAAACCCATGGAATAGGACCTAAGATTTGTTTCTGCCTGAAAGGCAACCGCCAGGAGGCTGGGAAAAAGCAACCAGGAAATGCGCAACGCAATCCTGCATTGGCTGACCATCGGAATACCATGGCGGGATTTACCGGAGCGCTTTGGGCCATGCCAAAGCCAACTGGATGCAGGTTGCCAGGAACCCGTCCCGCTGGCGGCCAAAGTCCCCGTTCCCCCAGGCCCAGGCGGGGGCATTGGGGGTCAGGGGGTGTTTGTCAGAGGCCAGTAGCAGCACCGTGCACCGCATACCAAAGTAGTGGCAGATATTCACCGTTGCCGATGCCTCCATATCCACGCCCACGCAGCCCTTTTCCCGCCAAAGAGCCTCTTTGTGGTAGGTTTGCCGGTACACGGCGTCGGTGGTGACCGTGTCCCGGCACTTAAGGGCCAGCCCTTGGGCGGAGAACTGGCTTTCCAGCACATCCGGCGCCCATAGGCTGTCCGGCCGGGCATATACCGGTTGGGCGGAGTAGTGCAGGGAGCTGCCCTCCTCCACCAAAATTTTCTCCGGCAACAGCACGTCGCCTACCTGGATATCCTCTCCAAAGGCCCCGCAAAGGCCCACCAGCAGGGTTTCCTTTACACCCAGGGCGTGGAGGGTTTCTACCGTGCAGGCGGCCTGAGGCGCTCCCCGCCCTCCGTCCAAAAAGCACAGACCCTCCCGGCCCTCTATCGCAAAGGCTGGGCTATGGGTGATGAACCCCGGCAGGCGTTCTGCCAGCAGGCGGGTGGGAAAACGCTCCCGCAGCAGGGGCAGGCCCCGGCCTAGGCAGAACAGTACGGCCTTTTCCGGCAGGGAATGGATGGCCCCGGTGATATGTTTGCTTTTAATATGCTGTTCCGCGGTAAATACCGGCGGGGTGTGGTCATCCGCAAAAAACCATTGCATAGAGGGTTCCTCCTTCATATAGGGTTTGTAAAAGGTTGTACATGACGGCAAAAGCGGTATTCAGCGCAGGCCGTAATGTTGTTTTTCGTCCTCCGTGCACACCACCCGGCCCTTTACCCTAATCTCCCGCACAGCGTTGAAAAGATCCTGGGAGGGCACGGCTTTGTCAATCACCAGCACACCGTAGCCGCTGATGCTTACTGTCTGCCCCTGTTCCAGCAGTTCTTCCACGTTCTCACGGGTAAGCACCATAACGCCCATAAACCACTGGCCCGCTTTTAGTTGGTTGCCGGCCCTTTCCGCGCACCGGGCAATGTTGGGCTCGTTGCGGGTTAGGGCCTCCCGCAGGGCCTGGTTGATAAAATCGCTGCGGTTGGAATAATAGCCGTTGTCTACCAGCAAATCCATAGCCGCCAGGGTGGAGCTGTTGATGTTTACCGAAACTTTCTCGCTGAGGTTGATGTTGTTGTGGACAGTCATTGCCATGGGTAGCCCTCACTTTTGTATTATATTTATGCTCCAAATGGAGTATAAATATAATACCATAAGAGATGCAGACTGTCAAGAGGCAGTATCTCCCCCTGCCAGAGCCTTGTAGATATCCGCCTTGCGCAAGCCGGTAGTTTTAGCGGCCTGCTTGGCGGCCTCGCTGGGCGGGCACCCTTCCCCGGCCAGTTCCCTTGCCAGTTCAACCGCTTCCTCCAGGGTATAGGTATTTTCCTGCGGTTCCGGCTCCGTCCCGGCGACCACCAATACAAACTCGCCACGGGGCTCGTGCTCCCGGTAGTGGGCGGCTGCCTGGGCCAGGGTGGTGCGCCAGACCTCCTCGTGGAGTTTGGTCAGTTCCCGTACCAGGGCAATGGGCCGGTTGGGGCCGAAGGCCTTTTCAAAGTCCCCCAGGGTACGGCGCAGCTTGTGGGGGGCCTCGTAAAAGATCATGGTGCGGGTTTCGTTTTCTACCTGCCGCAGATGCTCCCGGCGGCTGTGCTTATTCACGGAGAGGAAACCCTCGAAGGTGAACCGCCCGGTGGGCAGGCCGCTGACGGCCAGGGCCGAGATGGCGGCGGTAGGGCCGGGCACCACATAGACGGGCAAGCCTTGGGCAGCGCAGGCAGCGATAAGGGTTTCTCCTGGGTCGGAAACAGCGGGCATTCCTGCATCAGACACCAAGGCACAGGTTTCCCCTGCCCGCAGGCGCTGGAGGATCTCCTCCCCCCGGCTGCGTTTGTTATGCTCGAAATAGCTGATAATGGGCTTGTGGATGTCAAAATGGGCCAGCAACCTCCGGGTAACACGGGTATCCTCCGCGGCGATAAAGTCGGCCTGGGCCAGGGTTTCCCGGCCCCTGGGGGAGAAGTCCCCCAGGTTGCCAATGGGTGTGCCGACCACATACAGCGCGCCCTTTTCCAGTGTGCTCATGTTCCTGCTCCTTTCCGGGGGCCCTGGGTGTAGCCGCCGTAGATTTCTGTCATTTCCGGGGAAAAGTCCCCGCCCTCCTCGTGGATCAGCAGCGGAGGTTCCACGTCCAGGCCGGGCTTGCCACCGCTTTTGCACTCCATCAGCAACAGGTAAGGGGCCTTGCCGGGTTTGGCCTGAACCAGGCGCAGGCGTTTGGGCTCCAGGCCATGCTGATGGAACACCACCACGGCCTCGGCCAGGCGCCAGGCCGGAAGGCAGACACAAAGCCTGCCCCCGCATTTCAGGCTGAACCGGGCAGCCTGGGCCAGGGCCTCCAGCGGTAGCTGATCCCCGTGCCGTGCCGCTGCCCGCTGCGGGTCGGCGCTGGCGCGGCCTGTGCCGGGGACAAAATAGGGTGGGTTGCAGGCGATGAGCCCCAGGCCCTGATGGGGTAAGAGGGACTTGTATGCCCGTATATCCCCTTGCATGACCCGGATGGCCCCTTCCAGACCGTTTTCCCGTACAGAGCGGGTGGCCAGGTCTACCGCTTCGGGTTGAATCTCTATGGCTACCACGGGGCCGGGGGCGGCCCTGTGGCACCACAGCAGGGCAATGGCGCCGCAGCCACAGCCCAAGTCGGCACAGGGCTCGCCGGGGCGGGGACGGGCAAAGTGGGCCAGCAGCAGGGTATCGGTGTTAAAGCGGTGGCTGGGGCTGACTAAGACCTTGCAGCCTGGCCCCAGGGGTTCCCAGTGGGGTTCCATAGGCATCCTCCTTGGTAAGGGCCTGTACCGGCACAGGGTAGCCCGGCTTTTGGCGCTTATGGTACAGGCTTTGGGATCAATGGGTATGGGAAAACACAAAAAAGCGAAACCCGCCGTTTCCCTTTGGGCTCCGCTTTTCTGCTGTTTGCTTGAGGCATTAGCCCTCTTGGGGCGCGCCAACAGGGCAGACACCGGCACAGGCGCCGCAATCCAGGCACTTGTCGGGGTCGATCACGTACTTGCCGTCACCCTCGGTGATGGCATCGGCAGGACACTCACCGGCGCAAGCGCCGCAGGCAATGCACTCGTCATTGATGGTATAAGGCATAACAAACACCTCCATGTAAGTTTGGGCGCGGCAGTTCCACCGCGCTAACCCTATTCTAACATATTTCTGTGAAATTGCAACTGTTTTTCCCGTTTATGCCGGTGGATTTTTTTGCCGGCAACTTTTTGGCCGGAAAACCTGCCGGAGCGGCACTATTCCAACTCCCGGAGTTTTTCCAGTTCCTGGCGGTCTATCTTTACTTTGCCGTCCTTAAGCACCTTGACCTGATCAACCGTAAATACTTTGGGCGCGGCGCTGGGGTCCTTGTCCAAGCGTACGGTAAGCTTGCGGGTCAGCAGGTTCTGCTCGATCACCACGCCCTTGCCGTCCGGGGTGGAAACGATAGCGTTTACCTTTGGGGTGGTGCGCAGCAGATCCTGGTAGGCTTCCTGCTCATATTTCAGGCAGCACATCAGCCTGCCGCAGGCGCCGGAGATTTTTATCGGGTTAAGGGAAAGGCCCTGCTCCTTGGCCATTTTGATGGACACCGGCTGGAACCCGCCCAAGAAAGAGCCGCAGCAGAACGGCCGGCCGCATATGCCCAGGCCCCCCAGCATTTTGGCCTCGTCCCGTACACCGATCTGCCTGAGTTCGATACGGGTGCGGAACATACCGGCCAAGTCTTTGACCAATTCCCGGAAATCCACCCGGCCGTCAGCGGTGAAGTAGAAGAGGATCTTGCTGTTGTCAAAGGTATATTCTACGTCTACCAGTTTCATCTCCAGGTTGCGGGCCGCAATGCGCTTTTCACAGGCCTTGAAAGCGGATTTTTCCTTGCGGTGGTTTTCCTCTACCTGCCGGAGATCCTCTGGCGTAGCCTTACGGATAAGCTTGCGCAGGGGCTGCACAATGGCCGTGTCCCGGACTTCCCGGTTTTCCATCGCCACTTCGCCGCATTCCATGCCTCTGGCTGTTTCCACAATGGCCATCTCGCCTTTTTGTAGCCGGGCCCCGCCGGGGTCAAAATAATATACCTTACCTGTGCTTTTAAACCGTACACCGATCACTTCTGCCATGCTTTTTCTCCTGTCTGGTTGCTGATATCCTGCCGGCGTATAGGCCCGATTCTATAAGGCTTATACACCATGAGGGGGCATAAAGATACGCCCCTTCTCTTTGCCTGACGTTTGTTTTAAGGGGCGCGATGACGCAGCCACCCGGTTTATCCCAGCCGCAGGTCGGCGCAAAAACAGGTGACAAGCAGTTGGGGGTTGGCGTTGCGCTCCAGCCGCTGACGGTATACCTCCATCAGCGCGGCCAGGCGCGTCAGCCGGGCAAGGGGCTGGCTGCTTAGGCGGCGGGCGGTTTCCGGCGCGCCGCTCAGGGTTCCCGTGCCGCCACAGCGTAGCAGGCAGGCGTCCCGGAAGAGTAGTTCCAGTTTGGCCAGCACCTGCCGGAAAAGCGCGGGTTTTCCCGGCAGCGGGACGGCTGCCTTGAGCATAGGGTCCCCCCCTGGGGCCAGGATAGCCCCGGCCAATTCTATCGCGATCTGCATAGCCTGTCCCACGCCGCTATCCGCTGCCAACCCCGCCTGCATACGGCCCAGGTTCCCGCCGCAAAGGGCGGCCAGGGCCTGCGCCTGCTCCTGTGTGACAGGTTGCCGGTGGGCCAGCCACCTTGCAGCCTCCTCCTCTGGTGGGGGCTGCAAGGTGTATATCTGGGAACGGGAACGGATGGTGGGCAGAAGGGACTGGGCGTTTATGCACACCATCAGGAAGATGACCCCCTGGGGAGGCTCTTCAATAAGTTTGAGCAGCTTGTTTTGTACGATGGCGGTGGTCTGCTCCTGCAACTCCAAAATAAAAACATTCCGCTCCCCTTCTACCGGGGCCCGGCTGGCCTGCTCGGCCAGTTTGCGTATAGTTTCTACCCGCAGGGGTTTGGCCCTGTCGGCGGGGTTTTCGTTTGCCACCAGGTGTATGTCCGGGTGAGAGCCCGCCTGGGCCCGGATGCAGCCGGGGCACTGGCCGCAGGGGGCCTCCCCCGGCCGGTGGCAGACCAAAGCCTGGGCCAGCAGCCGGGCAAAGGTGTGCCGGCCCGTGCCGGCCTCGCCCTGTAAAATGACCGCGTGGGGAAAACGCCCGGAGGCAAAAGCGGCGGAAAGGGCCTCCTTAACAGGCTCGTTGCCCAGAAAACCGGGGAATTCCATGCCGCCCTTATACCTTCTCGAACCGGTCTACATTTAGCACAAAGATGGTGGAACCACCCACCGTTACCTCAACGGGGAAAGAGGAGTACATACCCACCTCCATCGTGGAGGAATGGGGGACGATCTGGGTGCGGCGGCTGCTGTATTTGGAAATAATGCCGATGACTTCGTCTACCTTTTCGTCCTCTACGCCGGAAATAAAGGTGGTGTTGCCGGCCATGAGAAAGCCGCCGGTGGTAGCCAGTTTTGTAACTGAAAAGCCCTCGCGGGTCAAAGCGGAGGACACGGCCCCGCTGTCGTCATTGCTCACAATGGCCAGGATCAGTTTCATGTTGATTTCCCCTTTCAGTTTATGTGGGAATGGCTCCTGGGGCTGTTTCCCGCAAAATGGGGGCATAACAGCGGCAGGAGGGAGATAGTTTAATTGATTTATTTTAACACAGTTTGCGGTAAAATACTAGCCCTTTTTGGAATTTTCGGCGAAAAAGCTGTGGGGCGGGCCTGCCATGGCCTTAACGGCCCATCCCAGGGCAATCAGGTTGGGAATTGCCATCAGGCCGTTGAAGGCGTCCCCCAATTGAAACACCACCTGCAACGGGGCAACACAGCCTATAACGGCGGCCAGGGCGGCGGCCAGCGGGTAGGCCCACTGGTACCGGCCGCGGGTAAGGTATAGCAATGCCTCACGGCCATAACAGCACCAGGCGACGACGGTTGCCAGCGCAAACAGGGCGGTACAAAGGGATACGGCCCCGCCGCCCCAACTGCCAAGGGCGGAGCGGTAGGCGTAAAAGGTCAGCGCAGCGCCTTCCAGCGCGGGGGGGCGGCTGCATAAAATGCACAGGCCGGTAACGGTGCACATTACGATGGTGTCGGCAAATACCTGAAAAATGCCCAGGCAGCCCAATTCCTCCAGAGAGCGGCCTTTTACGCCCTCGTAGGCAAAGGCGGCGCTGCCCAGCCCGGCCTCATTGGTAAACACGCCACGGGCTACGCCGGTGCGCATGGCAATAAACATACCCGCTACGCCACCCGCCCCGGCCCGCAGGGAAAACGCGCTTTCGAATATGCTGCTGATGGCGCCGGGCAGGTTGGCCCGGTAGACGAACAGGACCCCCAGCGATGCCCCCAAAAACAGGAGGGTCATGGCGGGCACCAGCTTTTCGGTGATTTTGATCGCAAAGCCCAGCCCGCCCCTGGCCACAAAAAATACCAACAGCCCGGCGCCGGCAGCGGCCAGGGGCGCCGGTAAGCCCAGGCTGCTACAGGCCGCCGCAAGGGCGTGGGTCTGCGCCATATTGCCCATGCCTAAAGACGACAGGCAGCAGCCGGCAGCGTAAATGGCAGCCAGGGCGCCCCCAAAACGCCCGGCTTTCTCTATGTAATGCAGGGGGCCTGCGGTATTTGGGCGGCGTTTGCCGCCTCGGCAACGGTATAGGGCGGCAAAGTAATTCTCTGCAAACACCGTCATCATGCCCAACGTGGCCGAGGCGCACATCCAGAAAAGCGCCCCCGGCCCTCCGGCGGTAATAGCGGCCGCAACCCCAACGATGTTCCCCGTGCCGATGGATCCGGCCAGCGCGGCGGTAAGGGCCTGGAAACCCGATACCCCCTGCCCGGCCTGGCGGCTGCCGCCCAGAGCGGCCTTTAGCCAGCGGCCCGCGTGCAATAGCTGGTAAAAGCAGCTTTGGTACGAAAAGTAAGCACCTGCGGCCAAAATTGCCCCCAGCACGTGCCAGCCAAACAGGCAGGTGCACAGGGCCTCCAGCGCCTGGTCAAACGCCTGCATCGGCATACAGGAAACCCGCGGCGGCTTTGGCTAGGCCAACCGCAATGGGGAGGATGCTGCTGGTGAGCCAGGCCTCGTCCTGGGGGTTGTCATGGTAGCCCAGTTGGATCAACAGGGCAGGGGCCTTTGCGTCCCGTAGTTCCTCGCGGGCGGGGGTAGGCGCGGCCTCAACCAGTTCAGGTTGGGGGTAGATTGCCTGAAGGGCTGCCGTGAAAATCCCGGCGGCCTGTTTGGCGGAGGGGCTGTAGGCGTAGTAGGACAGGCCCGCGCCTTTGATCCTGGCCTGCATCTCCGCGGGGGCGGCGTGGCTGGACAGGTATAGCCACAGCCCGCAGCCGGGGGGCGGGCTGCCGCCCAGTACACAGTCTATACCGTGGCCGGCCAGTTCCTTTTTCATGGCGGCAGCCAGCTTGTGCATCCAATATGCCTCGTCGCCGCCGTTGGGGTAGGGGGAGGGGCGGGAGGAGGGTTTTAGATATAGTTTTGGCATGGGAACCTCCGTACAAATGATAGGGTGGAAGGGAACGGGCAGGCTTATTGCAGGCCCATCCGTTGCTCGAAGAAGGCCGCGCTGCTCATCCCCGACGGGCGCAGGTACCGGCCTAGGCCGTACAGCGACTGCCCGTCCCTGGTGATGTGGTTTAGCTTTTCCCGGCAGATCAGCGTAGCCTGGAAACCCAGCCCCCTGACCACCTCCCCCGTGCTCTCGCTGACCGCGCCAAAGGGGTACACAAAGGTGCTGGGGCGGCGGCCCAGGTGCTCTTCAAAGGTGTTTTGCGCTTTCAGGATATCCGCCGAAATACGGGCCTGATAGGCTGTTTCCTCTTCGCCGGGGCGTTTTTGCACGCCCTGGGCGCCGCCGCGCTTTTCGTGCAGGTTATAGCTGTGGTTCTGCACCTCAACCAGGCCGGAATCGGCCATTTCCTTCAGTTGTGCCCAGGTGGCATGGGTATAGTAGGCGTTGGTTTCCCCGGTTTCGCTGTAGGTATCGGCCCAGCGGCCAATGGGGGAGATAACGAACTTGCAGCTATATTGCCGGGCAATGGAAAAGGCATAGAGATAGTTGTTATAGTACCCGTCGTCAAAGGTGAGCAGGATGGGCTTTTCCGGCAGTTCGCCCCCCTTTGTGTAGGCGATCAGGTCTTCCATCAGGATGGTGGTGTAGCCGTGCTTTTTCAGGTATTGCAGGTCACTCTCAAATTCAGCCGGGGATATGACATACTGGCCGTGGCGGGCCTCGTCCTTTAACAGGGCGTGGTACATCACAACGGGGATATCGACCCCTTCCACAGCCATAGCGCTGGCGGTTACCGCTACAGCGGTGCCCACGGCCAGCGCCACCAGGCCCAGAATAGCCCGCCAGTCCAGCTTTAGCAGGATGTAGAGCCGTTTTCCCTTCTGCCTGCCCATGCGCCCGCCTCCTGTCCTGGTTTTTGCCTGTTTTATTTATAAGCGGGCGGGCGATGAAATATTCTGCCCCGTTCTTGCAAAATTTATTGTGATTTGTTGGTTTTCATGTGGAAATATTTGCAAACTCATGGTAGAATGGAGAAGATATTGGCCTTGCGCCCTGCTGCGGGCCGGGAAAGAGGGGAACCCTGTGAAAACACTGTATATCAGCGACTTAGACGGCACTTTGCTGGGCCGGGACGACCGCTTGCCGCCCTTTACAGCCGAAACGCTGAACCGGCTGATAGGCCGGGGGATGCGGTTTACTTTTGCCACGGCCCGTTCGTGGCATTCTGCCCATAAGGTGGCAGCGGGGCTTTCCCCCGGCCTGCCTTGGATCGTGCACAACGGGGCGTTTTTGGTAGAAGGGGCCACCGGGGCCCGGCGGGACGGGCAGTTTTTTACGCCGGGCCAGCGGGCGGAGATACTGGCCGCCGCGCGGGAACAGGATATTTGGCCACTTGTATACGCCGTGCTGGAGGGCCGGGAACGGGTGATGTATATGGCAGAGCCCGGCAGGCCCAGGCATCCGGGTATGGAGCACTACCTGCAAACCCGTAGGGATGACCCCCGCCTGCTGCCGGTAACGGACCCGGCAGAGTTTTTCCAGGGGGAAACCTATTATTTTACCTTTATTGACGGCCAGGGGCCGCTGGCGCCCCTTTGGGAGCGGCTAGGCGGGCTCGGCTGGCTCAACGGCACCTTTCAGCAGGAGCTTTACCGCACGGAATACTGGTTGGAGCTGACAGCCCAGGGGGCCACGAAAGCCCAGGCGGCCCTGCGGCTGAAGGAAGAACTGGGCTGTGACAGGCTGGTGGCCTTTGGGGACGCCATGAATGACCTGCCGCTGTTCGCCGTGGCGGACGAAAGCTATGCGGTAGCCAACGCGATGGAGCCGGTGAAAGCGGCGGCTACCGGGGTCATCGGCAGCAATGGGGAGGATGGTGTGGCCAGATTTTTGCTGGCAAATGAGGAGGGGCGTTTATGAAAGCTTTGATCCACATACTGCGGGGGATTTTGGCGCTGGTATGGGTACTGCTGTTGGGGCTGAATATCCGGCTATATGTGGGCGAAACCGTGGAGGGGCATACCCCGCCCCAACTGGGGAGCTGGGCCTTTTGGACGGTGGAGGATATGGCCATGGAGCCGGCCTATGCCGAAGGGGACCTGCTGCTGGTGGAGATGGGCCGTGCCGGGGAACCCGGCCAGGCGGTGCTGGTACGCACAGAGGAAGGGCTTGCGCTGCGCAGGATCATCGGCACCTCAGAAGGGCAGTTCATTTTGAAAAGCGACGGCGCGGAGGACAGCGGCTTTGTAGACCCCCAGGCCGTAGTGGGGATATCTGGCGCGTATTTGCCCGGCTGTGGGCAGGCAGCGGCATTTTTGCGCAGCTTGCTAGGGATCGTGGTGGTTTTCCTGGCCGGGCTGGTGTTGCTTGTACTGCCTGGCGTTATGCCGCGGCCCGCCAAGCAGCGCCCCCAACCGCGCGGGGGATATGCGCAGCGGCATTAGAGTCTGCTTTAAAACGCCGAAACGCCGTCTATTTTGCCCCAAAACGGTGCTTTCTGTGTCAA
>CANOFK010000014.1 GCA_947565265.1 uncultured Clostridia bacterium
AACAGCGCCCGAAAGCGCGGCCCCAAAAGTTTTTGAAGAGTGCAGGGAAACTTTTCCCAAAAAGTTTCCTAGCCCGCCGGAGGCGGCCTTAGGCAAAAAGAAAGCAATAAAAATCAGCCTGATTGCGCGGGCATAAGCCCCCAATAACAGCGCCCGAAAGCGCGGCCCCAAAAGTTTTTGAAGAGTGCAGGGAAACTTTTTTCAAAAAGTTTCCCTGCCCGCCGGAGGCGGCCTTAGGCAAAAGCCCAACCGGCGGCAAGAGGAAGGGAGTTGAGGAAGATGAAGGTAAAGGCATTTGGAAAGATCAACCTGACGCTGGACGTTGTGGGAAGGCGGGAGGACGGGTACCATTTGCTGGACACGGTGATGCAGACGGTATCCATATGGGACGAGTTGGAGATCATGCCGGGGAAGGAGAAGGGCATCTGCCTGGAGTGCAACCGGGAGAGCCTGCCCCTGGACAGCAAGAACACGGTATACCGGGCGGTCAAGTTCTTTTTGGCAGATCGTGGCCTGCACCGGGAGGACCTGTATGTATACATCCACAAATTCATCCCCACCCGGTCGGGCATGGGCGGCGGCAGCGCGGACGCGGCCGCAGTATTGCGCGGCCTGAACGAGATGTATCAGGCGGGGCTGAGTGAAGAGCAGTTGATGGCCATAGGGGCGCGGGTAGGGGCCGATGTGCCCTTTTGCGTAGCGGGCGGGGCCGCCCGCTGTACGGGCACGGGCACCGAGGTATCCCCCGCGCCCATGATGCCGGATTGCTGGCTGGCCATTTGCAAGCCCCCTGCGGGCATGAGCACCCCCCGGGCCTACGCGCTGCTGGACCAGTACCCCCTTTCCAGCACCCAGGCAACCCCCCGGATGATGGACGCCCTGAACGCGGGCAACCTGCGCCGGGTAGCCAAGGGCCTGGCCAACCGGTTTGACGAAACCATCCGCATGGGGCAGGTGCGCAGCGTCAAGCGGGCCATGCTGGAAAACGGCGCCCTGGGCGCCATGATGACCGGCAGCGGCTCCGGGGTATACGGTATTTTTGAAACCGAACAGCAGGCGCGGGCCGCCATGCGTAAAATGGAGCACCTGGGGAAGGTGTTCCTGGTACGCCCCTGCAAAGGGGTCTAAAGCCTGCCCAAGGCCTCTGAAAATCCGCCGGCCCTGTATAAGCGGGGGGCGGGCGTCCCATACTTTTCCCAAATACTGGAAAAGGCGGGACGGAAAATGAAAAATTGGGCAAAACGGATGATGCCTCTGGCGGCTGCCTGCGGGCTGGTACTGGCGGCCTGTGTAGGCTGGCTGCGGGCCGCGGCGGCCACAGAGCTGCTGCCGGAGAACATACTGCGCCTGCACGTGGTGGCCAACTCGGACAGCCGGGAGGACCAGGCCCTCAAGCTACAGGTACGGGACGCGGTGCTGGAAGAAGCCGGCCGCTGGTGCCGGGGGGCGGGCAGCCTGGAAGAGGCCAACGCCCTGGTGTGCGTACATCTGGAGGGGATTAGGCAGGCGGCAGAGGAAACCGTACGGGCCCAGGGTGCCGGGCAGACGGTGCGGGTACAGGTAACGGAGATGTTCTTCCCCACCCGCGCCTACGAAGGGTTTACCCTGCCGGCCGGGCGCTACCGGGCCCTGCGGGTCACGCTGGGGGAGGGTGCCGGGCGCAACTGGTGGTGCGTGGTGTTCCCGGCGCTGTGCCTGCCCGCCGCGGGCGAGGGTGCCGGCGGCGACATTCTGGCAGCCCTGCCGGAAAGCCAGCGGGCGCTGGTAGAGGAGCCGGGGCGCTACCGGGTGGAGTTGAAAGTGACGGAGTTATACGAACGGCTGAAGGAGTGGCTGCGGGGCACGTAACCCGGGCCGCTTGGGGCCGGTTTTTTGTAAGGGGAGGCGCGTATGCTGCAATTTGTTTTGGGCCGGGCGGGCAGCGGCAAAACCGAATACCTGCGCCGGGCGCTGGCGGCTAAAGCCCTGGCCGGCGATACCCGCTGCATGATGCTGGTGCCTGAGCAGTACAGCTTTGAAACGGAAAAGGCCATGCTCCGGCTGGCCGGGCCCCAGCGGGCCAACGCCATCAGCATTGTCAGCTTTACCCGGCTGGCGGAGATGGTGTTCCGCCGGGAGGGGGGCGCGGCGGGGCGCAGGCTCAGCGACGGGGGACGGCGGATCCTGATGTCCTCCGCCATCGCGGCCTGTGAGGACGGGCTGTCCGTTTACCGCAGCGCCGCACGCGCCGGGCGCCTGACCGACCTGATGCTTACCGCGGTGGACGAGTTGAAAATGTGCGGCATCGCCCCCACGGGCCTTGGGGAGGCCGCCGGCCTGCTGGAGGACCGGGGCCTGGCCCAAAAGCTGCGGGAGGTAGGGGCCGTCTACGCCGCTTACGAGGCGCTGGTGGCGGCCTCCTATCTGGACGCCCGGGACGACCTGACCCGGCTGTGGCAGGCCCTGCGGGGCGCCAACCTGTTTGCGGGCTATACCCTAGCGGTGGATTCCTTTGAGGGCTTTACCGTGCAGGAGCAGCAGGTGCTGGGGGAGCTGCTGTGCCAGGCGGACCAGGTGCTGGTGGGCCTGTGCACAGACGGCCTGCCCGACAACGGGTCGGGGCTGTTCGCGCTGGTAAACCGCACCCGGCGGCGGCTGACGGCCCTGGCGGAAAAACAGGGGGTACAGGTGCAGCCCCCGGTGCTGCTGGCCGGCGCGCCCCGGTTTGAAAACGAGAACCTGAAACTGCTGGAGGCCCAGCTTTTCTGCCGGGAGGAGTCGTTGGTGTCGCCGGACGCAGAGGGGGTCACCCTGTTCCGGGCCAGGGGTGTATACGAGGAGGCGGAGTTCGTGGCGGCCTCCATCCGCCGGCTGGTGATGGAAGGTATGCGCTACCGGGAGATATCCGTTATCTGCCGCAAGCCGGAGCAGTACTTCGGCAGCCTGGACGTGTCCCTGAAAAAGCGGGAGATCCCCTGCTTTATGTCCCAGCCGGTGCGGGTGGACGCGGAGCCGGTGTGCAGGTTCGTGCTGGGCGCCTTTGAGGCGGTGCAGGAGGGCTTTGACACCGACGGGCTCATGGAACTGCTAAAAACCGGGGTTTCCGGCTTTACTGCGGAGGAGATATCCGGGTTGGAGAACTATGCCTTTTTGTGGCGGATGCGGGGCCGGGACTGGCAGCAGCCCCTGGTGCGGCATCCACGGGGCTTTGGGCGGGAGATGACGGAGGAGGACCGGGCGCGGCTGGAAGAGTTGGAGGGGCTGCGGTGCCGGCTGGTGCAGCCTCTGGAGCGTTTTGCGGCGGCCACGGCAGACTGTTCCGGCGCGCAGCTCAGCCAGGCGGCATACCAGTTGCTTATGGACTTTGAACTGGAAGAGAGCCTGCCCGCCTACTGCCGCCAGTTGGAACTGGCCGGGGAGGACGCCCTTGCCGCCCGCCAGATGCGGGTGTGGGACCTGCTGATGGAAACCCTGGACCAGATGCACAGCATCCTGGGGGACCGCAAAACCCCGCGGGAGCGCTTTTACCGCCTGCTCCGGGAGGTAATGGCCGGGGAGGACGTGTCGGAGATCCCCCAAACCGTGGACCAGGTGCTGTTCGGCACGGCAGAGCAGGTGCGGCAAACGTCCCCCCAGGTGGTTTTCCTCATGGGCGTCACCCAGGGGGACCTGCCCCTGGCCCCCCAATCCACCGGGGTGTTTTCCGACGCGGAACGGCGGGCGCTGATCGAACTGGACCTGCCCTTGGGGGACCCCCTGGAGCAAAAGGCCATGGAGGAGCGGTACCTGGCCTACTCGGTGGCCTGCCTGGCCAGCCGGGCCCTGTACATAAGCTGGCCGGGCACGGCGGGCGGCGAGGACAAGGAACCCAGCGAGCTGGTGGCAGAGGTGCAGGGGGTATTCCCCGGCCTGACGCCCCTGGGGGAACTGCCGGAGGCCCTGCTTTCCAACGCCCAGGAGGCGGCGTTCTCCCGCATGGCAGCCCGCTGGCAAGAGGACAGCCCCCAGGCCGCGGCCCTGCGGCTTTTTGTCCGGGAGGCCCCGGACTACGCCGGCCGGCTGGCCGCCCTGGAGCGGGCAGCCGGCGGGCGCCCCCAGCGCCTAAAGGAGCCGGAAATGATAAAAAGCGCCTACGGCCAGGGGCTGTGGCTGTCCCCCACCCAGGTAGAAACCTTCTACAGTTGCCCCTTTAAGTACTTCTGCCGGTACGGGCTCAACGCTCGCGAGCACCTGCCGGCCCAGGTGGACGTAATGCAGTATGGCACGCTGATGCACTACCTGTTCGAGCAGGTATTCCGCGTCGGCCCGGCGGAACGGGCCCGCTGGAGCCCCCAGGAACTGGAGGCCCTGGTGCGGGGGATGGTAACCCAATACGCCGCGGAAAACATGGGCGGCCTGGAACTGCTGGACGGGCGCCAGCGCTACCGGCTGGACCGGATGGCGCAATCGGCCTGCAAGCTGATCGCCCATGTGGAGGAGGAGTTGGCCCAAAGCCGCTTTGTGCCCCAGCATATGGAATGGCGGCTGGGGATAGACGCGCCCCCCCTGCGGGTAGAAACCGGCAGCGGCACGGTGGTAACGGTGGGGGGCACCATCGACCGGGTGGACGTATACCGCAGCCCGGACGGGAAAGGCTATGTGCGGGTCATCGACTACAAGACCGGCAATAAGGCGTTCCGGCTGGCAGACGTGCTGCATGGGCTGAATATGCAGATGCTGGTGTACCTGGCCGCCCTTTGCCAGCAGGGGGACTGGGCGCCGGCAGGGATCCTCTATATGCCGGCGGTAGACCCCAGCGTCAGCGTAGAGCGGGGCGCGGATCCGGAAGAGGTCAAAAAGGCCGGGGACAGGCTGCTGCGTATGAGCGGCCTGGTGCTGGACGACGGGGAGGTCATCCAGGCTATGGAGGCCGGGGCAAAAGGGAGGTTCATCCCCGTTACCCTGAAGAAGGACGGCCAGCCGGACGCCAAAAGCCCGGTGCTGGGGGCCGGGGCGCTGGAACAGGTGCTGGCCTACTCCAAGCGGCTGATCGCCTCTATGGGGCGGGAGCTGGAAAACGGGCAAGCGGCGGCAAGGCCCAACCTGGCCAACAAGCCCGCCTGCCGGTATTGCCCCTACGGGGCCGTGTGCGGCCAGGAGTACGGCGAGCGGGACGCCCAGGCCGACCATACCGGCCTCAAAGAGGCCATGGGAGAGATAGAAAAGCGATTGGAGGAAAGCCTATGAGCAAAAAGGCAGGCAAAGCCGCCGGCAGAAGGGGAAAGCCCGGCACCGGGGCCAAGTTGGCGCTGGCCATCGTAACCTGCATCAACCTGGCCCTAACGCTGGCCCTGTCCGTCCGGCGGCGCCAGGACGTACTGCGGGCCGTCAGCCAGGACGGCCGGGTACAGCTACTGCTGGAAAAGCCCCGGCACCAAGGGCCGTAGGCCCTCCCGGCAAGCGTCAAAAAAAGGCCGCCCACCCGGCTTGGGGGGCTGCCTTTTTTGTGTTTCTTTTTCTTCTTCCGCCCTGCCACGGAGAAAGGCCCGGCAGGGCAATTAGGCAATTAGGCAATTAGGCAAATCGGGCAAACCAGGCGGCCTACTCCGGCAGTTGGTAGCAGTGGGAGTACTCCTCGTAAGCGCGGGTAAAGGCCGGGCTGCCGGAGCTTTTCAACGCGTTGAGATAGCCGTGGGCGTCCATAGCGGAGGACTCCTGGATCTGGATCACCGCCACGGCAATGTTCGAGCAGTGGTCGGAAACGCGCTCGTAGTTGGTCAGCAGGTCGGTTAGCACAAAACCCAACTCAATGGTGCAGCGGCCCTCCTGCAAGCGGCGGATGTGCCGGGCCTTCAGTTCGGTTTTCAGGCCGTCCACCACCTGCTCCAGGGGCTCCACCTTGGCGGCCATGGCGGTGTCCTCGTGCTCAAAAGAGTCCACCGTCAGGTTGAGGATATCGATAATGGCGTGGGTGATGATCCCCAGTTCGGCCTGGGCCTTGTCGGAAAAGCGCAACTGCTTGTCGTGGATCTCCTGCGCCACCCGCTGTATGTTCACCGCGTGGTCCCCAATGCGCTCAAAATCCCCAATGGCGTGAAGCAGTTCGGCCACCTGGCTGCTGTCGGCCTGCGAAAGGTCCTTGCTGCTCAGTTTCACCAGGAAGGTGCCCAGGGTGTCCTCATACAGGTCAATTTCCGCCTCCTGCTCGGTAATGGCGGCGGCGGTTTTGCCGTCGTACTCCTGGGTGATCTGGATGGCGTTGAGCATGGAGTTGCGGGCCGTCCGGGCCATGCGCACGGCCAGGGCCCTGGCCTCGGCAATGGCAAAGGAGGGGGAGAGCATCAGCCGCTCGTCCAGCAGGGCTTCTTCGGTGTTGGTGTCCCGTATGGTCAGCTTGGCCAGCTTTTCCAGTTGTTTCGAGAAGGGCAGCAGCACAAAGGTGTTGATAATGTTAAACAGGGTATGTACAACGGCAATGCCCAGCGCGCCGATAGGCGCGTCCACAAAGTCAAAGTGGAATATAGCGTCCAGCCCGTAGAAAACAGAGAGGCAGATCACCGTGCCGATGACCTTAAAGTATACGCTGACCGCCACCACCCGCTTGGCGTTCTTGTTGGCGCCAATGGCAGAAAGCAGGCCGGTCACGCAGGTGCCGATATTGGCGCCGGTGATAATGGGGAAGGCCATGCCCATGGTGATGCTTCCCGTCATGGCAAGGGACTGGAGGATGCCCACCGAGGCCGCGCTGCTCTGGATAATGCCCGTAAACACCGTGCCGATCAACACGCCCAGGATGGGGTTCTGAAACATGACCAGCAGGTCGTGGAAGGCGGGGGTTTCGGCCAGGGGGCTTACGGCCTGGCTCATAAAGGTCATGCCGGTCATCAGCACGGCAAAGCCGATGAGCACATGGCCCGCGTCCTTTTTGCGGCCGTCCTTGCCGGCCATGGTCATCACCACCCCGGCAAGGGCCAGCAGGGGGGAGAAGGACTCCGGCTTTAGCATCTGCAACCAGAAACTGTCAGACTGGATGCCCGTAGCGGAGAGGATCCAGGCCGTCAGGGTGGTGCCCATGCTGGAGCCCATGATGACCCCCACCGTCTGGCTCAGCTCCATAATGCCGGAGTTCACCAGGCCCACCAGCATCACCGTCATGGCGGAGGAGGACTGGATGGCAATGGTGATCACCGCCCCCAGGGCCAGCCCCTTAAAAGGGTTGGAGGTCATGGAGCGCAAAACCGACTCCAGCTTGCCGCCGACCATTTTTTCCAGGCCGGCAGAAAGGACGTTCATGCCATATAAAAAGAAGGCAAGCCCGCCCAGCAGGGTAAAAATCGAGAAGATGTCCATTTTCATTCCTCACTGTTTTCCTTTTTTAGGCCGGCAGCCCTGCCCGGCCCACAGGGCAGCGCCGCCCTGATCCTCATTCCCACCCATGATAGCATACCAGGCGCCCGCAAATCAATGGGTTTTGAAAAAAACAGGAGAAATATCCGGGAAAAATCAAAATCCGGTGGAAAATTTTTTCTTTATGTGCTACTATGTTGTTGACCGAAAGGAGGCTCCATCATGAATGAACGGTTCGGCGCGGTACTGGCCGCAGGCGGGGGCGGTACCCGCATGGGCAAGGGGCGCCCCAAGGTGCTGCGCCCCATTGGCGGGGTGCCGGTTTTGGCCTGGTCCCTGGCGGCCCTGCTGGCCTGCCCCTATGTAGAGGAAACCTGCGTGGTGTGCCGGGAGGGGGAGATGGACGAGATCGCCCGGCTGGCGGCCCGGGTCGCGGCCAAAACCGGCGGGGGCAAGCCCGTCACCTTTGCCCTGGCAGGGGAGGACCGGCAGTCCTCGGTGTACAACGGGGCCATGGCCCTGCAAGGCCGGGGTGATTACCTGCTCATCCACGACGGGGCCCGGCCCTTTGCCGGGGGGGAGCTGTTGGGGGCCGTATGCCGGGATGCCCTGGCCTATGGCGCGGCCACGGCGGCGGTGCCCAGCAAAGACACCTGCAAGCTGTCCGACGGACAGGGCTTTGTGGCCGGCACCCCGCCACGGGAGCACCTGATGGCAGTGCAGACCCCCCAGGCTTTCCGGCGGGAGTTGTACCTGTACGCGGTAGAAAAGGCCCGGCAGCGGGGCCAAAGCTATACCGACGATTGCCAGTTGGTAGAGGCCGCCGGGTGCCGGGTACGGCTGACGCCGGGGGACTATCAGAATTTCAAGATCACCACGCCGGAGGATCTCCTTCTGGCGCAGGCTATGGCAGCGGAAAGGAGCGGTGCCGGTATGGAGGGACAAGGCGGGCTGCCGGGCGCAGGCGGCATACGGGTCGGCAGCGGGTACGACGTGCACCGGCTGGTAGAGGGCCGGGCGCTGGTTTTGGGCGGGGTGGAAATCCCCTTTGAAAAGGGCCTGCTGGGCCACTCGGATGCGGACGTGCTGGCCCATGCCATGGCGGACGCCCTGTTGGGCGCGGCGGCGCTGGGGGATATCGGCCACCTGTTCCCGGACAGCGACCCCCGGTATAAGGGGGCGGACAGCCTCAAGCTGCTGGGGGAGGTGTGCGCCCGGGTGCGGGCGGCGGGGTATGCCGTGGGCAATATCGATGCCACGGTCATGGCCCAGCGCCCCAAGCTGGCCCCCCATATCCCGGCCATGCGGGAGAACCTGGCCCTGGCCTGCGGCGTCAGCCCCGCCCAGGTAAGCGTAAAGGCCACCACCGAGGAGGGCCTGGGCTTTACCGGCCGGGAGGAGGGCATAGCCGCCAGCGCCGTGTGCCTGCTCATACAGGCATAAGCCCCCAAAAGCCCCAAAACGGAAGCGCCCTGCCCAAAAAGGCCAGCCCCGGCAGGGCAGACCAAAGCAAACTAACCAAAATTATAGCATAACGGAGGCACAGTATGTACCAATTCAATCAGGCAGAATACGAAAAACGTATGGAATGGTTCCGGGAGGCCCGTTTCGGTATGTTCATCCACTGGGGCATCTATGCCATCCCGGCCCGGGGCGAGTGGGTGCGCAGCACCGAGCAAATGCCCGAAGAAGAGTACCTGCCCTTTTTTAACGAGTTCAACCCGGTAGATTATGACCCCAAACAGTGGGCCAAAGCCGCCAAAGCCGCGGGTATGCGGTACGCCGTGCTCACCGCCAAGCACCATGACGGTTTCTGCCTGTTTGACAGCGCCCTCACAGACTTCAAGTCCACCAACACAAAATGCGGCCGGGACCTGGTGCGGGAGTACCTGGACGCCTTCCGGGCCGAGGGGCTGAAGGTAGGGCTCTACTACTCCCTGCTGGACTGGCACCACCCGGACTACCCCCATTTTGAGGACCAGTACCACCCGGACCGGGCCCGCCCGGCGTGCGGCAACGAGGGCCGGGACTTCGGCCGGTACCTGGACTACCTTCACGGCCAGGTGCGGGAACTCTGCACCAACTACGGCAAGCTGGACGTGCTCTGGTTCGACTTCTCCTACGGCGAGGGGGAAAAGGCCATGCGCGGCGAAGCCTGGCGGGCCCATGAGCTGGTGACCATGGTGCGGCAGTTGCAGCCGGGCATCATCATCGACAACCGGCTGGAGGTCAGCGGCGAAGGTTTCGGCTCCATGTGGGAGGGCAACCCCAAGCCCTGGCACGGGGACTTCGTCAGCCCCGAACAGATCATCCCCCCCAACGGCCTACAGGACAAAAACGGCGGCGACCTCTGCTGGGAGGCCTGCGTCACCATGAACAACAACTGGGGCTACTGCGCCCTGGACCGGTTCTTCAAGCCCGCCCCCATGCTCATCAAAAAACTGGTGGAGTGCGTAAGCAAAGGGGGCAACCTGCTGCTAAACGTGGGCCCCGACGCCCAGGGGAACATCCCGGCGGAGTCCCTGGCCATTTTAGAGGGCATCGGCCGGTGGATGGAGAAAAACAGCGAGAGCATCTACGGCTGCGGCAAGGCCGGTATGGCCAAGCCCGATACGGGCCGCATCACCCGCAAGGGCAATACCCTGTACTACCACCTGTTCGAAAACACCATCGGTTGCGTCCCCCTCCAGGGCCTGGAAAAAGGCCAGGTGAAATCCGTGCGCTGGCTGGCCAGCGGGGCGGAAGTGCACTTGGCCCAGGGCTGGGTGTATGACAACTACCCGGACGTGGTCTTTGCCGACCTGGGCCCCGACCCGGTGCTGCCGGACCCGGTAGACACGGTGCTGAAGGTGGAGCTGGCGGAGAAATGAGTATATTTACCGATGCATTACAGGCTTTCGCCCGGGCCGCCTGGCAGGGCCGGCAGGCGCTGGTGGACGGCCGGCTGCCGGCCTACCGGCAGGCCTGGCAAGACCTTACAGGGGATGTCCGGGTGGCGTTCGAGTATATCGCCGGCACCCTGCCCCTGACGGATCTGGGGGACTACCCCCCGGCGCTGTTCGTGGAAACAGCCCGACAGGCGCTGGCGGCGCGGGAGGCGTTCCCCTGGTGCCGGGCCCTGCCGGAACATCTCTTCCTGCGGGAGGTAGCCTGCCCACGGGTAAACACCGAGGAGCTCTCCCCCTGCCGGGAACCGTTCCGCCGGGCCCTGGCCCCCCTGCTACAGGGCCTGTGCCTGGCCGATGCCGTACAGGCGGTCAACCGCTGGTGCGCCGGGCAGGTCTGCTACCGCGCCACCGACGGCCGCACCGCCTCGGCGCTGGACATCTACCGCCGGGGCTGGGGCCGCTGCGGCGAGGAGTCGGTGTTCGCCGTAAACGCCCTGCGCAGCGTAGGCATAGCCGCCCGGCAGGTCTATGCCCCCCGCTGGTCCCACTGCGACGACAACCATGCCTGGGTCGAGGTTTTCGACGGCACAGGCTGGCGGTACCTGGGCGCCTGCGAGCCGGAGCCCCGGCTGGATATGGGCTGGTTCACCCCGGCGGCGGGCCGGGCCATGCTCTGCCATGCCAAAGCCTTTGTGGGCGATGGGGAGGGCTGGCAGGCCCTGTTCCCCGGCGTAGGCAGCCTGGACCTGGACCGCCGGGAGGGTGTCGCCTATGAGAGCGTCACCGCCCGGTACGCCCCGGTGCAGCCCTTCACCGTTACGGTGCAGGGTGCCGGGGGCCCGGTGTGCGGGGCAAAAGTCACCCTGCACATCCTCAACGAGGGGGGCCTTTGCCCCATCGCCGGGCGGGTGACGGACAGCCGGGGCCAGGCCGCCCTAAACCTGGGCCTGGGCAGCCTGTGGGTCACGGCCCAAAAAGGCCCCCTGCTGGCCGAGGCCCTGGTGAACACCGCCGAAACCCATACCCTAAAGCTGGCCCTGTCCGAGGGGCAGGCCCCTACCGGCCAGGCCGGGCCGGTGGAGTTTGACTTCTTCGCCCCCCAGGCCGGCAGCGCCCAGAACCCGCCTCTGTCCCCGGCAGAAAAGCAGGAGCGGCGGCAGGTGCTGGCCCAGGCAAAGGCCGGCCGGGAGGCCCGGCCTGTCCCGGCCCCCCAGGTAGCCCCGGCCCACCGCCCCTTTGCCGCCATGCTCACGGAAAAGGACCGGGCCGTGCCCCTTGCCCCCGCGGTGTTGGAGGAAAGCCTCCTGGCCGCGGGGCAGGCCCCGGCAGGCAGCGGCCCTGCCCTGCTCTCCCCACGGGTGGGGCTGGAGCCCCTGGCCCCCTGGCGTACCCTGCTGCAAGGAGCCCTGCCGGCAGCGCCTCCCCAACTTTGGGCCTGGCTCAGCCGGGAAACCGCCCCCACA
>CANOFK010000015.1 GCA_947565265.1 uncultured Clostridia bacterium
AAAATAGACGGCGTTTCGGAGTTTTAAAACAGACTCTAGGGCCCGTTTCGGGAACAAAAAACCTCGCCAAACAAGGTGCTTGACGAGGTCCTTTTCCTTGAAATCGGCCTAAAACGGGATAAAAGGCGGCGTTCCTCTGGTTGATGGGGAATCGCGGGGGATCTCCCCCTCCCTTAGGCCGGGCGGCCCTTGGGGTAAACACCGGCCGGCTGGTACGGGGGAACGGGCGTGGGTTGGCTATATATCTGCCGTGCCCAGCACAAAGCGCTCTATCGCCAACGCCAAGCCATCCTGGTCGTGGGGGGCAGTGACATACCGGGCCGCGGCCAGGGCTTCCGGGGCGGCATCGCCCACCGCCACCGAGCAGCCGGCGGTTTCCAGCATGGTCACATCATTTCCGTTGTCGCCCAGAGCCATCAGTTCCTCCTGCCGGAGGCCCAGCTTTTGGGCCAGCCCCAGCAAAGCCCCGCCCTTGTGGCCCTCCATACTGTTGATCTCTATGTTATCCGGTATGGAGGACGTTAACCGCAGGCCCCCCAGGGCCTCAATCCGGGCCCATATTTCCAGCCGCTGTTCCGGCTGCATAAAGGGCAGGTTGATCTTCTCTGGGCACAGCCCCGTTTCCCGCAGCATGGCGGGCAGGCTGTCCGTAAGGGTGTAGGTCTTGCCCTCAATAAAGCCCCACTTGCTCTCCGGCAGGCCGTAATGGGTGCTGGCCAGTTCCGGCATCCCACGGCGGGTAATGGCGCCCCCATGGGCATAGTACTCAATGTATATATCGTATTCGTCCAAAATTGCCTGCACCGCCTGGGCCTTCTCGTTGGAGATCAGGTTTTCTACCACCGCCTGGCCCGTGGAAAGGTCATACACCCCGCCGCCGTTTGAGGTAATGGCATACCGCACCGGCAGTGCCCTGACCTCTTCCGGCAAAAACCCCAGCATACGTCCTGTGGCAGGTACCAGGGCTACGCCCCGGGCCGCCGCAGCCAGCAGGGCCTTCCGGTTGGCCGCGGGCAGGCGGCTGTGCTGCACAAGCGTGGTCCCGTCCAGGTCAAAGGCCAGCAGTTTTATGGCCATTTTCTTCCTCCTCCACCATATACTTCCGCCAACCGCCCTCTACCTTTTCATAGCGCCGCCGGCGGTTAATGTCCATTTTCCGCACCACCTCGTCCTCCAGGTCAAGGCCCAGTATCTCTGCCAGCCCCAGCAAGTAGATGGCAATATCCGCCAGTTCCTCACCCAAATCGGGTTTCCCGTCCCGCCAGGCGGCGTGGGCCTCGGCCATTTCGCCGTACAGGTAGCAGAACTCCAAATTCACGTCTGTCACATTGAAGTGGTGATCCAGCTTATTCTGATAAACCTGCTTTTGCAGCTTTTTCCAGTCCTCCATATGGCCCCTCCTTTCAGGGTATTTCCCCGGCTTGCCACCGCCGGGCGGGCACAAAGCCCCTTAGAGCAGGGCCACCCGGAAACTGTGCTCCTCCTGCCCGCCGGGCGCAAGCAGGGTCATACCCTTTTTCTCTGTGAATTCGTCCCCCTCCCCTACTAAGGTAGCACAGCCTGTCCAGGGTTCCAGGCAGATGTAGGGGCCGTCGTTCACCGCCGACCAGATACCCAGCATGGGGAACCCGGCAAAGCCCATCTCGATCCCCCGGCCGGTGGACTTGTTGACCACCCGCACCGCCTGGGAACGCAGGCCTTCAAACACCAGGGCGTCCTGGTAAAACAGGTCGTGCCGCAAGGGAATCTCCCGGCCCTCCAGCCGGAAACCGGGCTTGTCCCAGTCGATCAGCCCGGCTTGCAGGTCAATGACCGGGCAAACCTGGCTCTCCGCCTGGTCAAACTGGATGGTGTAGTCCTCGAAAGCCGCGGCCTCCCCCACCGGCACAAGAAAGCCGGGGTGGCCCCCTATCGCGTAGGGCAGCGCCTGGCTGCCGGGGT
Organism: uncultured Clostridia bacterium; assembly: GCA_947565265.1. Lineage (GTDB taxonomy): Bacteria > Bacillota > Clostridia > Oscillospirales > Acutalibacteraceae > Acutalibacter > Acutalibacter caecimuris. The sequence continues at coordinate 1,942 of CANOFK010000015.1, forward strand.
TTTCTACGGTAAACCGGGTGGTGATGCTTTTGCCTTGCAGTGTATAAGCCACCGTCAGCTTGAAATCAAAGGGATAGACGGCTTTTGTTTCCTCGGTGGCGGTAAGCACCAGGGAAATGCTGTCCTCCGCCTGCGCCGCTAGGGTGAACTGGCTGTGTTTGGCAAAGCCGTGGCGGCCCATCTCATACCACTGGCCGTCGATGCGGGTTTTCCCCTCCCGCAGGGCGCCTACAATGGGGAACAGCACTGGGGCGTGCTCCTTCCAGTAGCGGGGGTCGCCTGTCCACAGGTATTCCGCGCCGTCCGGGCCTTTCAGGGAAACCAACTGGGCCCCCAGGGTGTCTATCTGGGCGGTCAACTGGCTGTTTTTTATCTGGTAAATCATCCTCAAATTTCTCTCCTTCCAGTGCTTTTTCCCCATTATAGCAAACGGGGCGGCGGGTTGCAAGGAGAATTTGGCAAAAGCCTTTACCTTTGGGCGGGTTTGTGGTAAGATAGGGGCAGAACCGCCCCCCCGGAAGGCCCCATGCCGACGGAGGGGGTGGCGATTACACCGGCAAGCAAAACACATACATGAGCTATACAGGAGGGGGTGCTGCCGGGTGTTCCTTTGCGGGCTGTTATACAGCGTGTGCACTCTGCCCAGGTGACGGTTAACGGGGATGTTTCCCGCTCTATCGGCCAGGGGCTGCTGGTATTTTTGGGCGTTTTGAAGGGCGATACCGCCGCGCAGGTGGACATTTTGGCTGAAAAAACCGCCAATTTACGGGTATTTTCGGACAAGGCGGGCAAACTCAACCTGGCTTTGGGGGATATGGGGGGCGAGGTGATGGTTATTTCGAACTTTACGCTGGGGAGCGACTGCCGGAAGGGGCGCAGGCCCTCGTTTGACCTGGCGGCGGCGCCGGGGGAGGCGGAGGCGCTTTACCGGCGGTTTACGGAGCGGCTGCGCGCCCTGGGCCTGCCGGTTACTACCGGGGAATTTGGGGCGGATATGCGCATATTGGCCGAAAACGACGGCCCTGTTACCCTGATTTTGGACACGGACAAGTGGCACGTGTAGCCCCACGCAGGAGATTTTATGCCCTTTCCTGTAGGCGGGAGAGGGCGTTTTCTCGATCGGCATTTGACCCAGAAGGGGCCGGGATTGGGGTTAAAGTGAAAGAAATTGACCTGTTTATAGGGCTGCGGCAGGGGATTTTGCCGGGTTTGCGTGAAGGAAATTGACCGGTTTTTTGCGGATTGGCAGGAAATTCTCGCTGGTTAAGGTGAACTATATCGACCGGTTTTCCTGTGCCGGGAGGGGGTTAGGGTGAAGAAAACTGACTTTTTTTGGGGGAACGGAACCGGGTTAGGGTGAAGAAACTTGACAAAACGGGCGGTTTGTGGGCAGATAACAGGCCGGTTATGGACAGTTCTTCCAGGGTTCTTCGGGGGATATTGGGGGGATAAGCGGGCGGTCTTAGCCGGTTTATTTGATTATAATCATACTATTTTACATATTATTCTATATGGCTCACTATAGCCGTTCGTGGTCGCGGGGCAGGCGGCGTTTTTGGTGACGGCATTTTGCCTGCCGGGGGTCGAGGCGGTGTGCCGAAGGGGGGCATCGCGGGTCGAAGGACCGGGCGGCGAACCCTTGCGGCTGGGCTTTTGCCTTTGGGGACAGGAGCCGGACTTTGCGGGGCGCCTTGGGCGTTGGCTCATCGGCCAGAGCCCTTAAGCCGCAAGCTTGGAAAAGGGCGGCTGGGCCGGGCGGCGAACCCTTGCGGCTGGGCTTTTGCCTTTGGGGACGGGAGCCGGACTTTGCGGGGGCGCTTTGGGCGTTGGCTCATCAGCCGCAAGCTTGGAAAAGGGCGGCTGGGCCGGGCGGCGAAACCTTGCGGCTGGGCTTTTGCCTTTGGGAACGGGAGCCGGACTTTGCGGGGGCGCTTTGGGCGTTGGCTCATCGGCCAGAGCCCTTAAGCCGCAAGCTTGGAAAAGGGCGGGGCCGGGCGGCGCAGTTTAGATTATACCCGATATAAATCGCCGAATAAAAATATTGCTAGACGATACGGGAGAGGACGGCTCTTGCGAGGGGGCTTGGTGTGGGGCCCGGATCGGCAAAAAGGGAAAGCTGCCATGGCCCTGGCGGGCGGCCTTTTGGGGGGCGGGCACAGAAGTTTCGTCCACCTTTTTAAAGGTGGTAGGGATTCCCAAGGGACAACGTCCCTTGGGCCGCCGGAGGCACATCAGGGGCACACCAGGACACGCCAGGGATGGGCTTTGGATGTTATACATTTATTATTCTTTAATAAGGAGAAAAATGGTATGAACAAGGATTTTTTGCAGGTACTGATGGATCGGACGGGGTTTCCGGCGGAGGCGCAGGAGGCCTACCGGGAGGCGGCGGGCCGGTTGGACCCGGCGCAGATGGACGGGGCTATCGCCTACTACTATGAGAACGACTTCGACACCCAACTGGTGGCCCCGCTGGTGGAAAAGATGGCCGAGGACAGCGGGGTGCCGGTGTTTACGGTGTGGGGGCTGTTTTTGGCCTTTGCCGCCGAGCGCGCCCACGGGGACTATTTGCAGAACGGCATCAGCGAAGAGGTGTTTTTTGACACCTTCTGCGATTTGCGCTACAAGGTTTTGGAATGCCGGCATAATAAGGGCGTGTGGGGGAATTTTGTGGCCTTTTGGTACCCGATTTTCTACCGCTGCGACATTGTAAAACTGGGGCGGCTGGAGTACGAGTGCATTGCCTATAACGGCCCCGCCTGCACGGTGGCCGGACAGCAGCTACAGCCCGGCGACCAGGTGCTGAGCATCCACATCCCCTCCAGCGGCGAGCCCTTTGACCAGGCCGCCCGGCTGGCCTCTTACCGGCTGGCCTATGACTTCTTTAAGGAGCGCCGGGGGGAGCGGCCGTTGATTTGCGTGTGCCACTCTTGGCTGCTGTACCCGGAATACCGGAAGGTGCTGCCGGGGACCTCTAACATTGTGGGCTTTATGGACGATTTTACCATTTTGCGGGTGGACGACGGCAGCTTTGACGATAACTGGCGGGTCTTTGGCCCGGACGCCGACCTGCCCGCCGCTGAGCTGCCCGAAAAGACCTCTATGCAGCGGGCCTTTAAGGCCCATTTGCTGGCGGGCGGCAAAACCGGCTCCGCTTTGGGCGTGCTGGTCTTTGACGGGGAGAAACTGCTGAAGGACTGACGGGCCGCCCTGCCCGGCTGGGCGCATAAAAGTCTTTGAAGGGTGTTGGGGGCAAAAAAAGGGAGGCGTGTCCAAAAAGCGTTTATGACGAAATTCTGGCCTCTGGCAGCGGAGAGTTGGCTACGCCAACTCTTGGGCTTTGATTCTCGGCTGCCGCCTCGGTCGGCGACGGGAAATCGCCACTGGCGATTGTCGCCCCCTAAAAAACCCACCACCTTTGAAAAGGGCGAGGGCCACCGACTACTTGGCGCAGCCAAGTAGAGCGGCCGTCACGAGCCGACCGAACCGGCAGGTGAGAAGACGAAACTTTTACTATTGTTCTCTGGAGCCTCGCTTGTAAACTCTTCGCTTTGGACACACCCAACGAAGAGAAAGAAGAGAAGAATAAAAAAAGAAAAAAGAAGAAAACCCACCCTGGATATGGGGTGGGTTTTCTTTGTGGGTATGCCGCCGGGGTTAGCAGAAACGGCGGGGCGCATAAAAGTCTTTGAAGGGTGTAGGGGAACTTTCTTCAGAAAGTTCCCCTACCCGCCGGAGGCAAAAAAGAGATGCGCCCCAGGGGGAAACGGTTACTCGCCGATGGGTTCGAAGTCGGCGGGGCCGTGTTTGCACAGGGGGCAGACGAAGTCGTCGGGGAGCTCGCCGCCCTCATAGACATAGCCGCAGACCTTGCAGACAAAGCCCTTTTTGCCCTCGGTTTGGGGCTTGGGCTTGACGTTATTCTGGTAGTAGGTATAGGTCATGGTTTCCACATGGGACATAACCCGCGACTCGGTGACGGTGCAGATGAACATACCGTGGGTGTCCAGGTCCATGTACTGCTCTACCTTAAGGGAGAGGAAGGAGTTGATATACCGGGGCAGGAAGGCCACGCCGTTATCGGCCCGGAGGATCTCCTGGCCGGCGAACTTATCGGCGTTGCGGCCGCTTTGGAACCCGAAATTCTGGAACAGGGAGAAGGGGGCGTCTTGGGAGAGGCAGTTGATGTTCATGACGCCGGTCTGCTTGATGACGTGGTGGGAGTAGTTCTCCTTATTGATGCACACGGCGATGCGGTTGGGGGTGTTGGTCACCTGGGTGACGGTGTTGACGATGAGGCCGTTGTCCTTTTTGCCGTCGTTGCTGGTGACTACGTACAGGCCGTAGCCGATGTTGAACAGGGCCGTCAGGTCGTGCTTGTCGGCGGTATCGTCCTGGCGGGCCAGGTAGTCCTGGCAGAGGTTGTTGGCAAGGGTTTCCAGCTTTTCGGCGCTTTCGGCGTTCAGGGCGGACTTGATGGTGACGGTGGGCTCGGCCAGGGTGAGCTTTTTGGAATTGGCCAGCATCCCCTTCATCACCCGGACGGCCATGGGCGCCCAGCTTCCGTTCTCGATCATGGCGACGGTGCGGTTTTGGAAGTTGCGCTCGGTCAGGTGGTTGATAAACTCCCGCATAAAGGGGAAGATCTCGGCATTATAGGTGGTGGTGGCCAGCACCAGCTTGTTGTAGCGGAAGGCGTCCTCTACGGCCTCGGCCATGTCGGTACGGGCCAGGTCATGGATAACCACCTTGGGGCAGCCCTTTTGGCGGAGCTTTTCGGCGAACTGCTCCACGGCCTTGCGGGTGTTGCCGTACACGGAGGTGTAGGCGATGACGATACCCTCGCTCTCCGGGGTGTAGGAGGACCACAGATCGTACAGCTTGAGGTAGTGGCCCAGGTTTTCTTTGAGCACCGGGCCGTGGGTGGGGCAGATCACCTGGATGTCCAGGCCGGCGGCCTTTTTCAGCAGGGCCTGGACCTGGGCGCCGTACTTGCCCACAATGCCGATGTAGTACCGGCGGGCCTCGCAGTCCCATTCCTCCTCCACGTCCAGGGCGCCGAACTTGCCGAAACCGTCGGCGGAGAAGAGCACTTTGTCGGTGCTGTCATAGGTGACGATAACCTCCGGCCAGTGGACCATGGGGGCGGCCACAAAGGCAAAATTGTGCCGGCCGGTGGACAGGGTGTCCCCTTCGGCGACCACCACCTGGCGGTCCTCGAAAGCCTCGCCGAAGAACTGTTGGATCATGGCAAAGGCCTTGCTGCTGGAAACGATTTTGGCCTCTTGATACAGGTGCATAAAATGGGCGATGTTGGCGGAGTGGTCCGGCTCCATGTGCTGGATGATCAGGTAATCCGGCTTGCGGCCGCCCAGCACGGCTTCGATATTGTCCAGCCACTCGTGGGTAAAGCGGGCGTCTACGGTGTCGAACACGGCGACTTTCTCATCCAGCACCACATAGGAGTTGTAGGCCATGCCGTTGGGCACCACGTACTGCCCTTCGAACAGGTCTACCTGGTGGTCATTGACGCCGACGTACTTGATATCCTGGGTGATTTCCATAGCAATGCTCCTTTTTATAAGGGGTATGATTGTAGGGGGTTGTCCGGCACAGCGCCGGGCGGTGGTCCTGTGGTATAGTATACCACAGAACGGGGGCGTTGAACAGCTTTTTTCGCAAATTTCGGGGGCGGTTAGGACAGGTGGTGGATCTTCAGCTTATACAGGCGCAGGAAGAACACCACGCTGGCCAGGAGGGAAACGGTTTCGGCAATGGGGAAGGCCCACCAGACCGCGTTGACCTGCCCGGTGGCCGCCGCCAGCAGCCAGGCCGCGGGCACCAGGATGACAAGCTGGCGCATAAGGGACACCACCAGGCTGTAGACCCCCTTGCCCACTGCCTGGAACAGGGTGGAGGACACGATGCCCAGGGCCGCGAAGATAAAGCAGGTGCAGATAATGCGCAGGGCGGGCACGCCAATGGCCAGGAGTTCGGGGGAGGCGTTGAAGATGCCCAGCAGGCGGTGGGGCAGCAGGAGGAACAGGAGCATACCGGCGGCCATGATGACCAGGGCGATGACGGAGCCGCTGGCCAGGGCCGAGAGCAGGCGCTTTTTGTTTTTGGCCCCGTAGTTAAAGCCCATAATGGGCAGCAGGCCCTGGGTGAGGCCAAACACCGGCATGAACACAAAGGATTGCAGCTTGAAGTACAGGCCGAACACCGTGTAGGCCGCGGTGGAGAACCCGGAGAGGATGGCGTTCATGGCCATGTTCATCACCGTGCCGATGGCCTGCATGACAATGGCCGGCAGGCCCACGGCATAGATACTTTTGATGGTGGACCACTGGGGCCGGAACCCCTTAAAGCTGATGCGGATGGCATGGGGCCGCACGGCCAGCACCACCAGGCTGAACAGCATGGAGAGGATCTGGCCGCCTACCGTGGCCACCGCCGCGCCGGTGACGCCCAGGGCCGGCAGGCCGAACCAGCCAAAGATGAACACGGGGTCCAGCAGGATGTTGACGACCGCGCCTACCAACTGGAACACCATGGGCCAGAACATATTGCCCGTGGCCTGGAGGATCTTCTCCACCATGACCACCACAAAGCTGCCAAAGGAGAAGATGCAGCAGACGGATATGTACTGGTCGCCCATGTGGACGATCTCGGGGTCGGACTCAAACATCCGGAAAAAGGGGGTGGTGAAAAAGGCCCCGTATACCGCAAAGGCCAGGGCGGTGGCCACGCCCAGCAAAATGCCGTGGGCAGCGGCGGAAACGGCCTCCTGCTGGCGGCCCTGGCCCAGCCGCCGGGAGATTAGCGAGGTAACGCCCACCGCGGTGCCCACGGCAAAGGCGATTTGCAGGTTTTGGATGGGGAAGGCCAGGGACACCGCCGCCAGGGCCTTTTCGCTGACCTGGGACACGAAGTAGCTGTCCACTATATTGTAGAGGGCCTGGACCATCATGGAAAACATGGCGGGCAGGGCCATGGACAAAATCAGCGGGAGCATTTTTGCCGTGCCCATGCGGTTGGGTTTTTCTGCGTTGGTACTCATCCTGTCACGTCCTTTTCTTTTTGGGCGGCCCGCATGGGGCGCCTTCCGTTTTTTCTCGGAAAGTATATTTTAGCATAAAAACCCGGAAAAAGGAAGTACCTTGGCCGGGTTTTTTCTTTTTTTGGGGGACGGGCGGGGGGGCGTCACCCGGAGGGAGCGGGCGGGGCCGCGGGGGGAAGAAAAAGCTGTCGCGATATGCCGAAAAAAGGTAAAATAGAGGGGCACACAGCGGCACAGCCCCAGGCCGGCCGAAACGTATCCAGTAGAAAGGGGACGAGGGAACAGGCATGAGCGTTTACGCATACCTGCGGGTATCCAGCACCGACCAGAACGAGGACCGGCAGCTTTTGGCCCTACACGAAAAAGACGTGCCGGCGGAGAACATCTACACGGACAAGCAGTCCGGCAAGAACTTCCAGCGGCCCCAGTACCAGCGGATGGTGAAGGGCCTGCGCCCCGGCGACCTGCTGTACATTATGAGCATTGACCGGCTGGGGCGCAATTATAAGGAGATACAGCACCAGTGGCGGGTATTGACCAAGGAGAAACAGGTGGACATCTGCGTGCTGGATATGCCCCTGCTGGACACCCGCCGGGGGAAAGACCTAATGGGCGCCTTTATTGCCGACCTGGTGTTGCAGATTTTATCGTTTGTGGCGGAAAATGAGCGGGTGAACATCCACAAGCGCCAGGAACAGGGCATTGCTGCGGCCAAGGCCAGGGGCGTGCGCTTTGGCCGCCCGCCCAGCCCCCTGCCGGACAACTACCCCAGCGCCTACCGCCGGTGGAAGGCCGGGGCGATCTCCGGCGCGGCCGCGGCCAGGGAGTGCGGGATGGCCCTTTCCACGTTCCGGTACCGGGCCAAGCGCTTTGAGGACGGCTGAGGGGCGGGATTTTATGAGGTGTACCTCCTGGATGTACGCCTCCTCTTCTGGTAAAATTAACCTGTAGCCAGGCAAGCCGGGCAGCTTACGGGGAAGGGAGGTTTTGCTAGGAGGAAACTGCGGAAACTGCTGCAATCTTACATACGGGGGGCTTTTCTGGTGGTGCGCCACCGAAAGGGGCTCACCCTGAAACAGATGGCCGCGCTGCTGGGGATTTCCTGGCGCTCTTACGCCAGTTTGGAGGGCGGGCGGTACAGGCCGTCCGCGGCCACGCTGCTGCTTTTTCTGAGCCTGTGCCTTGACCGGGAGATCGTGGAAACGGTGCAGGGGTTTCAGGCCCTGGTGGCCCAGGCGGAAGAAAAGGGCGCCGCGTGAGGGGGAGCCTCTCCCCTACCCCGCTGCCCCGCCGCCTAGGGCTTGTTTGAAAATAGAGGAAATGACGGATTTTTGACCAGAAGCGGTCAGTTTCAAAGAGAAAACCGCAAGTAATACTTGCGTATTACGAGGATTTTTGACGCAGAAGATGGTTGCTTCTGGGTAAAAATACGGCGTTTCGGAGTTTTAAAACGGACTCTAGGGGGCGGGGCAAAAAAACCGCGCCCCTGGCTTAGCCAGGGGCGCGGTGGGGATGCAGCGGGGGTGCTGCTGGAGCGGGTGAAGGGAATCGAACCCTCGTATTCAGCTTGGGAAGCTGATGTTCTACCATTGAACTACACCCGCATTGCTTACTTAGTATAGCGTATCCGGGGGGAAATGTCAAGGGGGTTTTGGACTTTTTTCTTTTGGGTCGGAAACAGGCCGGGAATGTGAGGAAGATTCACGATAACCTCTTTTTCTCAAAAAGTACTGGATTTTTTGTCGAATACGGGTTATAATAACAACTGTCCTTGAGCCAAGCAGGGCTATGCGGGCTGATAAGGAGAAGATGCATAGCATGAAAAAGGCAGATGTTTCCCCGAAGGATCGTTCGGCTTTACTGGCCGATACCCTGCGCAGATACCGGCTGGCGGCGGGCTTTTCGCAACAGAGCGTGGCGGCTGCTATTGGGATCAGCCGTTCGGCCTATACCTATTATGAAACCGGCAAGACCTCGCCGGACCCCACTACGCTCAACCGGATTGCCAAGATTTTTGACGTGCCGCTGGAGGTGTTCTTCCAGGAGGAAGGGCATACCGACGGCGCCCGTTTCCGGGATCCGGGCGCCAAGCCGCGCCGGGCGCCGAAAAAGATCAAGGTGGATCCCCAGAAAGTGGGGGGGGCTGACCGGGGAAGAGAAAACTTTGGTGGCGTACCTGCGCAGCCGGGGGATCTCCGGGGCCGACGCGCTGGAGGTATTGAAGAAGTTTTATGATTACATGGTAGACCCGGACACGTATTTTTCTTGAATATAGGGGGGCGGCCGGGTGGCCGGAAAGTTTTCTTTCCCCTATGTTTCGACATTTTCCGCCTTGTGCCGGTGCTATAATAGCAGGCAGATGGTGAAAGGCAGGTGTTTTTCGGCGGTTTGGGCCGCCGGGGACGGTAGGTGGTTTTTGCCGGCGCCGTTGGGTTTACGAGGGTTGGTTTTTGCTTACTGTTGGGCCATTGTTTTTACAAAGTTGACTACCGCGGGTTTTGTGGTTGCCATATATATGCGCTTGTAGCTCAGTTGGATAGAGTATCAGACTCCGACGTTTCAGGCCGGTTTAGTTGAGATAGGCCGGAAAGCCCAGTGTTTTGTAGGG
>CANOFK010000016.1 GCA_947565265.1 uncultured Clostridia bacterium
AGGGCTTGTTTCAAAAATTCGTCATTTCCTCTATTTTCAAACAAGCCCTAATTATATCTGAAAGATAAAGATAACCAGCCCGTACACCACGCTGGCGCAAATACCAAATACCAGCACCGGCCCGGCCACGGTAAACAGCTTGGCCCCCAGGCCCGTGATGAACCCCTCGCTCTTAAACTCCATGGCCGGCGATACCATCGAGTTGGCAAACCCCGTAATCGGCACCAGCACCCCGGCCCCGGCGTACTTGGCAATGTTGTCGTACCACCCCAGGGCGGTCAGGGTGGCCGAAATCAGGATCAGGCTCACGGACACGGCCATCCGGGCCTGGGGCAGCTCCAGGCCCAGGTCCTGGTACAGGTTGCACAAAACCTGCCCCACCGTGCACACAAAGCCCCCAAACAAAAAGGCCAGCGTACAGTCTTTCACAACCGGCGAGGGCGGCGAGGCCGCCTTCACCGCCCGGGCATATTCCTCTGGTGTTATGCTCTTCATTGCGGCACCTTCCTTTTTCCGTAAAGTCTGCCACTAGTGTTCGCGGCAAACGCCCCATTATGCGCCCCGCCCGCCACAAAAGCCGCTGCCAGAAAAAAGGATAAAGGCCAAATTCGCGCAAATACTAGTGCCGTAACAACCGGCCATCCGCCCCACACCCGCAATACGGTTGACGGGAAACAGCCGTTGGCGCCTGGCCGGCAAACTTTGTGCGAAAGGAAGTTTTTATATGAAAGCAACAGGTATCGTCCGCCGTATCGACGACCTCGGCCGGGTCGTCATCCCCAAAGAGATCCGCCGCACCCTGAAGATCCGGGAGGGTATGCCCATGGAGATCTTCACCGACGTTTCCGGCGGGGTCATCCTCAAAAAGTATTCCCCCGTAGGGGAGATGTCCCAACTGGCCCAGTCCTATGCCGAGGCCCTGGTCAACCTCACCGGCTATGCCGCCGCTGTGTGCGATACCGAGCAGGTCATCGCCGTGGCCGGCCCCGCCAAAAAGGACCTGCTGCACAAGCCCATCTCCGTGCAGATGGACGAGCTGGTGCAGGGCAAGCGCTCCTTCCACACCAACGGGGAAAACACCGTGCTGGCCGCCCAGGGTTTCCCCGCGGCGGCGGTGGCCGTGTTCCCGGTGGTGTCCTCCGGCGACGCCATGGGCGCGGTGCTGCTGCTCAAGGGGGAAAAATCCTCCCCCAAGGTCAGCAGCGAGGCCGCCGAAAGCCTCAAGGCCGCGGCCATGTTCCTCTCCCGCCAGTTGGAAAGCTGAAAAACGCCGGGCCTATCCCCCTTCCTGCGGGGGTCCCCCAAAAGAAAACCGCGAAAACCCTTGATTTTCCCGGTGCACGGTGTTATAATACCAATGTAATAGGCTGTAGACTGAGAGAGTGGGGCGACCCGCTCTTTCGTGTTGTTACGCCCCCGCCGCAGCCATGGCGGGGCGCGGCAGCCCAACAGGAAAAGGAGGGAGCATGGGCCATGTGCCATGAAAACGGCGAGAAAAAGCCAAAGGCCGGGGTTGCCGCCACCGTGCGGGCCCTGGCCGGCCCCCTGGCAGAAGAACTGGGCCTGCGGGTCTGGGACGTACAGTATGCCAAGGAGGGCGCTGAATGGGTGCTGCGCATCTATATTGATAAAGAAGGCGGCGTGGGTATCGACGACTGCGTGGACATGACCCACGCCATAGACCCGGTGCTGGACCGGGAGGATCCCGTCCCCCAGGAATACGTGCTGGAGGTTTCCTCTCCGGGCGTCAACCGCCGGCTCACCCGGCCCGAACACCTACAGGCCTATTTGGGCCTGCCGGTACGGGCCCGGCTCATCCGCCCCCTGCCGGACGGCGCCAAAGAGCTGGAGGGCCTGCTGCTGGAGGCCGGGGCCGAGGGCCTGGAGATCCAGTTGGACGAAGAAACCAGCGTAAGCCTGCAAAAAAAGGAACTGGCCTGGGTCAGCGCCCTGGACGACCCGGCTTTTTAAGGCGCCCCCAAAGGGCAGCGCCCCTACGGCCATTTGGGAGGTACCCTGTATGGGCTATATGGAGTACACCATCTCGGAAGAGCGGCTCACCCCCGCCGCTTACATCGCTTTTTAGCCCAAAGCGATTTGGGCTCCCAGTACCCGGCAGAGCGGTTCCAGGAGCGGGCGGCCCGGCTGGTGGAAAGCGTCCCCATCAGCCTCACCGCCCGGGACCCCGCCGGCCGGCTGGTCGGCGTCTGCCTGGGGCTTACAGACTTTGCCTACTGGCTCTTTCTCGCCGACCTGGGGGTTGTGCGGGACTGCGCCGGCCGGGGCATTGGCAGGGCGCTGGTCAAGCGGGCCCTGGCCGCCGCCGGCGGGGAGGAAAACATCATCCTGTACGCCTGCGCCCATCCCGGCGCCCTCCCTTTCTACCGGAAGATCGGCATGGAGCCCGCCCAGGATGTGATGGTCTACGACCATATAGATTGGACGCCCTTCACCGTAACATAAACCCACGCCGGGCCCCCACACGGCCGGCCCCGGCGCATCCGCATATTGGAATCTATCGTAAGGAGTGGTCAGCAAACATGGTACGCAAAAAGAAGAAGGAACCCGAGCAGCAGGGGAATGAAGAGCTGTTCCTGGCCCTGGCCCTTTTGGAAAAGGAGCGGGGCGTCCCGGTGGACTTTATGCTGGATAAGATCAAAAAAGCCATCGCCAACGCCTGCAGCAAAGCCTACCGCAACGAGGATGTAGACGTCCGGGTAGACCCGGCCGCCGGCAAGTTTGAGGTATACCTGCAAAAGCAGGTGGTGGAAGAGGTGCTGGACCCGGACAAGGAGATGCTCCTGGAAACCGCCCGGCAAATCTCCCCCCTAGCCCAGTTGGGCGAGAGCGTGGGCATCAAGCTGGATACCAAGCAGTTCAGCCGGGTGGCCGCCCAGTCCGCCCGCAACATCATCCGCCAGGGCATCAAAGAGAACGAAAACGGCCAAATGCGCCAAGAGCTCCAAAGCAAGGACCAGGAGCTGGTCACCGCCCTGGTAGAGCGCATCGACCCCCGCAGCGGCGCCCTGTCCCTGCGCATCGGCAAGCTGGAAGTCACCCTGCCCAAAAGCGAGCAGATCGGCAACGAGCAGGTCCGGGAGGGCGACCACCTTAAGGTGCTGGTGGCCGGCATCAAAGAGGAAGACAAAGGCCCCAAGGGCATTATCTCCCGGGTGCGCCCGGAACTGGTCAAGCGTATGTTTGAAGTAGAGGTGGCCGAGATCTACGACGGCACCGTAGAGATCAAGGCCGTGTCACGGGAGGCCGGCTCCCGCACCAAGCTGGCCGTCCTCAGCCATGACCCCAATGTAGACGCGGTCGGTGCCTGCATCGGCACACGGGGCGCACGGGTCAACAAGATCGTGGAGGAGCTGGGCGGCGAGAAGATCGACATCGTCGAGTACAGCGAGGACCCCAAGCTTTTCATTGCCGCGGCCCTGTCCCCGGCCAATGTGCTGTCGGTAGAGCTCACCGAGGAAAGCAAGGCCTGCAAAGTCACCGTGCCGGATAGCCAGCTATCCCTGGCCATTGGCAACAAGGGCCAAAACGCCCGGCTGGCCGCCCGCCTCACCGGCTGGAAGATCGATATCAAACCGGAAAGCGGTTTCTTCGGCGAAGAGGCCGCCGACCCGGCCCCCTAAGGGCCTTTTTAGGAAAAGGGAGTGGTGAATATGCGCCCAAAGAAAACCCCCATGCGGATGTGCACCGGCTGCGGGCAAATGAAGCCGAAAAAAGAGCTGGTCCGCATCGTAAAAGCCCCCGAAGAACAGGATGCATCCGGCCGGCCCCTGCCCCCGGCTATCTCCCTGGACCCCACCGGCAAAAAGCCCGGCCGTGGGGCTTACCTCTGCCACAGCGGCCAGTGCCTGCGCCTGGCCCGCAAAGCCCGGCGGCTGGAGCGCGCCTTCGCCTGCAAAATCCCGGATGACGTATACGAGAAACTGGAAGGGGAGTTGGCAGGCAATGGATAAAGCCCTTTCCCTGCTGGGCCTGGCCCGCCGGGCCGGCCGGCTGGAGGCAGGTTTCGACGCCTGCCGCAAGGCCGCCCGCTCCGGCCGGGCCGCGCTGCTGGTCGCCGCGGGGGATATATCGGAAAAAACCTATAAAAACCTTTGCTACGAGGCCCACCGGGCCGGCATCCCCGCTTTGCGCCTGGCCACGCCCCAGGCCCTGCTGGGCCATGCCTGCGGTGTGCGGGCCGGCGTGCTGGCCGTCAACGACCAGGGCTTTGCCGCCGCGGTGCGAAAGGAATGTGAGCAGGCCGGCTGCCGGCCGTTACGAGAGAAGGAGGAAGAAAGCCTATGATGATCAAATACAGAGTCCGGGAGATCGCCAAGGACCTGGGCGTCCAGAACAAAGACGTGATCGACACCCTGGCCCAGTATTTCCCTGAGCCGAAAAAATACATGACCCCCCTGGAGGAGGCCGAACTGGACGTGGTGCTGGAAACCTTTACCCAGCAGCACAGTGTGGAAAGTTTCGACCCCTACTTTGCCCAGCGGGAAAAGCCCGTCCTGGTCCGGCCCGAACCGGTGCCCGCCCCCATGCCCGCCCAGTCGGGAAAGGGCTCCGACCCGGGAAAGGGCTCCGGCCCGGAAAAGACCTCCGGACCGGAGAAAAAGCCCCAGCCCGCCCCCTCCGCCCAAAAACACGCCCCGCAAGCCCAGCAGCCCCAGGGGGAGAAAAAGCCCCAGCAAAGCCAAAACAACCAAAACGGCCAGCAGGGGCAAAAACAGCCCGCCAAAAAATCCGGCAAGCCGGAGCGCCCCGCCAGGCAGCCCGCCGGGCAGTCCCAGCAGGCCCAACAGGCCCAGGCCCAGGCAGCCGCCAAAAAGCCGGAGGACCCCGCCAAGCAGGCCGTCCGGGAGCCCCGGCAGCCGGTGCGCCGGGTGGTGGACACCCGCTCCAGCAATGTGAACATCGATAAGTACAGCGAGAAATACGACCGCCTGGCAGACCAGAAGGTGGGCTCCCGCACGGACAATGTGGTCACCAAGCAGAAGTTCATGGGCCGCAACCAGCAAAGAAGGGGCCAGCAGCGCCGGGGCAAGCGGGAAACCGAGGCCGAGCGCTTGCGCCGTATCGCCCTGGAGCGTAAAGCCAAGCACATCACCATCGAGGTCCCCGAAGAGATTACCGTGGGCGACTTTGCCCTGCGGCTAAAGGTCGCCGCCCCGGAGGTCATCAAAAAGCTGATGGGCCTGGGGGTCTTTGCCGCCATCAACGATACCATTGACTTTGACACCGCCGTGCTCATTGCCGACGAGTTCCACGCCAAAGTGGAAAAAGAAGTGGTCGTCACCATCGAGGAGCGCATCATCGACGACAGCGAGGACGACGAGGCCAACCTGGCCCCCCGGGCCCCGGTGGTGGTGGTCATGGGCCATGTAGACCACGGCAAAACCTCTATCCTGGACGTGATCCGCCACTCCAATGTTACCGAGGGCGAGGCCGGCGGCATCACCCAGCATATCGGCGCCTACCGGGTCAAGGTAGGCGGCCGGGACGTAACCTTCCTGGACACCCCCGGCCACGCGGCCTTTACCACCATGCGGGCACGGGGCGCCCAGGTCACGGACATCGCCGTGCTGGTGGTGGCCGCAGACGACGGCATCATGCCCCAAACGGTAGAGGCCATCAACCACGCCAAAGCAGCCGGGGTCAGCATCATCGTGGCCATCAATAAGATGGATAAGGTGGGCGCCAACCCCGACCGGGTCAAAGAGCAACTGACCGAATACGAGCTGGTGCCCGAAGAGTGGGGCGGCGACACCCCCTGCATCCCTGTGTCCGCCCACACCAAAGCGGGCATCAATGACCTGCTGGAGATGATCATCCTCACCGCCGACATGATGGAGCTGAGGGCCAACCCCAGCCGGGCCGCCAAGGGCACGGTGGTCGAGGCCCGCCTGGATAAGGGCATGGGCCCCATCGCCACGGTGCTGGTGCAAAACGGCACCCTCCACGCCGGGGATACCATTGTGGCCGGGGCCACGGTAGGCCGGGTCCGCTCCATGATGGACGACAAGGGCCACCGGGTGCAAGAGGCCGGCCCCTCGGTGCCGGTAGAGATCACCGGCCTTGGCGATGTGCCTGTGGGCGGCGACACCTTCGACGCCGTTTCCGACGAGCGCCTGGCCCGCGAGCTGGTGGAGCAGCGCCTCACCGAGCAGAAGGAAGAGGTGTTCCGCGCCCAAACCCGCGTCACCCTTGACAACCTCTTTGAGCAGATGAAAGAGGGCGATATGAAAGAGTTGAAGATCATCGTCAAGGCCGACGTCCAGGGCTCCGTCGAGGCCGTCCGCCAGTCCCTGGAAAAACTCAGCAACGAGGAAGTGCGGGTGCACATCATCCACGGGGCCGTGGGCGCCGTCAGCGAAAGCGACGTCATGCTGGCCAGCGCCTCCAACGCCATCATCGTGGGCTTTAACGTGCGTCCCGACCCGGTCGCCGAGGAAAACGCCAAGCGGGACGGCGTCGACCTGCGCCTGTACCGCATTATCTACGACTGCATCGAGGAGATCGAAAGCGCCATGAAGGGTATGCTGGCCCCCAAGTACCGGGAGGTGGCCCTGGGCCGCGCCGAGTGCCGGGAAACCTACAAGATCAGCAACGTGGGCATTGTCATCGGCGGCCATGTGGTGGCCGGCAAAATCACCCGCAACGCCCAGGTCCGGGTGGTGCGGGACGGCATCATCGTGGCCGACGACAAAATCGCCTCCCTGCGCCGCTTTAAAGACGACGTGAAAGAGGTGGCCGACGGCTACGACTGCGGCATCACCCTGGAACGGTTCGCCGATATCAAGCAGGGCGACGTGCTGGAAGCCTACGAAATGGAAGAATACCGGGACTAAAGGAGGTACCGCCATGCCTACCAATAAGCTGGGCCGCATCACCGAGGACGTCAGCCGGGAGCTCTCGGCCATTATCCGCGAGTTAAAAGACCCCCGGGTCACCGGCTGCCTTTTAAGCGTGGTGCGGGTAGAGGTCACCAACGACCTCTCCTATTGCACCGCCTATGTCAGCACCGTAGAGGGCCTGGCGCGCACCCAAGAGGCCGCCAAGGGCCTCAAATCCGCGGCGGGCTATATCCGCCGGGAACTGGGCCACCGGCTCAGCCTGCGCCATGTGCCGGAGCTGCTCTTTAAGCCCACCGATTCCATCGAGTACGGGGCCAATATCTCCCGGCTGCTCCACGGCCTGGATATCCCCGCGCCCACCGAGGAGGACGAAGAAAATGCTGGACTGTAAAGAAACCGCCGCCCTTTTGCGGGGCTGGGACGATATCCTGGTCATCTGCCACGAAAACCCGGACGGCGACGCCCTGGGCTCCCTGTTCGGCCTGGTGCGGGGCCTGCGGGCCCTGGGCAAGCAGGCCGGCTGGTACTGCGCCAGCCCCCTGCCCAAAAAGTTCGCCTATCTGGCCGAAGGCCTGCCGCCCCCGGTTGCCCCCCTGGCCAAACCCGCCCATATACTCACCGTGGATGTGGCCGACCAAAAACTCCTGGGCGATGCCTGGGAAAAGTTCGGCCCCCACATCCCCTTGGCCATCGACCACCACGGCGTGCACCGGCCCTTTGCCGGGGCCTGCTGGGTAGACCCCCAAAGCGCCGCTACCGCCGAGATGGTCTGGCTGCTGCTTAAGGAGCTCGCCGCCCCCACAGACGCCGCCACCCTGGGCTGCCTGTACACCGGCCTTGTCACCGACACCGGCTGTTTCCGCTACCGGAACGTGACCCCCCGCACCCTGCGTATTGCCGCCGATTTGCTGGAGCAGGGCGCCCCTGCCGGGGATATCAACCAGCGTATTTATGAAAGCAAAAACCTGGCTGCTGTCCGGGCCGAGGTCATGGAGCTGAACACCCTGGAGGTTTTCTGCGGGGGCAAATGCTCCATGATCCAGATCCCCCGGTCCATCCTGGAGGCCACCGGCGCGGACGAAGGGGATATGGACGGCAGCGTAGGCCGCGCCGCTGCCGAGATTGAGGGCGTGCTCCTCTTTGTAAGCCTCAAGGAAAGGGAGGACGGCAGCATCAAGGCCTCCCTGCGGGCCAGCCCCCCGGCCAACGCGTCGGTCCTTGCCCAGCGTTTCGGGGGCGGCGGCCACACCGGGGCCGCGGGCTGCCCCCTGGACGGCCTGGACATGGCCGGGGCCCGGCTGAAAATGATAGAGGCCTGCACCCAGTATCTGGCCGAGATAGGATGTGCTCCCTCCCCATGAACGGCGTTATCGTAGTAGACAAGCCCCAAGGTTTCACTTCCTTCGACGTGGTGGCCCTCATGCGGGGCCTTGCCAAAGAGCGGAAGATCGGCCACACCGGCACCCTGGACCCTATGGCCACCGGGGTGCTTCCCCTGCTGCTGGGCAAAGCCGCCAAAGCCGCCAGCCTGCTGCCGGATACGGAAAAGGCCTACCAGGCCGCCTTCCTCCTGGGCCAGCGGTTTGATACCGGCGATGTCACCGGCCGCCTGCTCCAAACCGACCCCACCCCCGTGCCCCGCCCCCTGCTGGAGCAGGCCCTGTCGGGGTTTTTGGGGGATATCCTGCAAGTCCCGCCCATGTACTCGGCGGTGTCCGTAAACGGCCAGCGCCTCTATAAGCTGGCCCGCCAGGGGGTAGAGGTAGAGCGCCCGGCCCGCCCGGTCCATATCAGCCGGCTGGTGCTGGAGTCCTACGACGAAACCACCCGCCAGGGCGTGCTGTCCGTGTCCTGTTCCCAGGGCACGTACATACGCACCCTCATCGAGGACATCGCCCAGGCCGCCGGCACCCTGGGGGCCATGTCCGCCCTGCGGCGCACCCAGGCCTGTGGTTTTCCGGCCGATGCCGCCCTGCCCCTGCCCCGGCTGCGCCAACTGGCCGCCGAAAACCGCCTGGCAGAGGCCCTCCTCCCCACCGCCGCCCTGTTTCAGGCGTACCCGGCCACCACTGTCACCCAGGGGCAGGCCGTGCGTTTCTGCAACGGCGGCAGCCTGGATCTCGCCCGCCTGCCCCTGCCCAAAACCGCCCTTTCCCCCGGCCAGCGTTTCCGGGTTCTGGGCCCTGCCGGGGCCTTTCTGGGCCTGGCAGAGGCCCAGCCGGCCACCGGCCAGCTCAAATTTCTCAAACTTTTCGCAGAATAGGGGGTGCCGCCATGCAAGTGTTCGAAACTCTGGACCTCCCCGCCCAGCCGGCCTGTTCCGTGGCCCTGGGCGCCTTCGACGGCCTGCACCGGGGCCATATGGCCGTCATACAGGCCGCGCTGGCCACCCGGCTGGAACCGGCGGTATGCACCTTCCGCTCCAGCCCTTCCGGCGAGCCCATGCTCGCCACCCCTGCCCACAAGGCCCTGCTGCTCCGGCAGGCCGGCGTCCGGCGGCTCTACACGCTGGATTTCCCCTCCGTCAAAGCCATGCCCCCCCAAACCTTTGTGGAAGACGTCCTCTTCCGCCGCCTCCATGCCCGTCACCTCTGTTGCGGCGAGGACTTCCGTTTCGGCCATGCCGCTTCCGGCGATGCCAACCTGCTGGCCCGGCTCTGCCAGGCCGGGGGCGTCACCCTGTCCGTCCTCCCCCCCGTCACCGAGGGCGGCGAAAAGATCAGCTCCACCCGCATCCGCCAGGCCATCCGTGGGGGGGATATCCCGCTGGCCAACCGCCTGCTGGGCCGCCCCTTTGGTTTCACCCTGGAGGTCATCCACGGCAACCACTTGGGCTCCACCCAGTTGGGCGCGCCCACCATCAACCAGGCCCTACCGGCGGGCTTTGTGCTGCCCCGTTTCGGGGTATACGCGGCCTGGTGCCGGGTGGGGGGGCAGGCATACTATGGCGTATGCAATATCGGGGTCAAGCCCACCGTGGGCTCGGACTGCGTCCTGGCCGAAACCTGGATGCCCGATTTTTCCGGCGACCTCTACGGCCAGGAGATCCCCGTCAGCCTGCTGGCCTTCATCCGCCCGGAGCGCAAATTCCCCTCCCTGGAGGAACTCCGGGCCGAGATCCACCGCAACGCCCGCCAGGCGCAGGCCATCGCCCAAACCCTACAAACGGCCCCGTAAACAACCAAAAGGCCCTCCAAGGCACAAACCTTGGAGGGCCTTTCTTTATGGAGCCGGCTGATCTCCACCCGGCCTAACCACCACATCCATCTCACCGGGTTCCGGCGGCTGAAAGCTGGCAGCCAGCTTGCCCAGCAGCCCTTCGTCCACATAATAGCTGTTGTCCTCCCCGGCCAGCACCGCGGCATTGCGCCGGGCGATGTTCTCCTGCCACACCGCCGCGGGCACGTCTATATAGTGCCACTGGGTGGCTATCCCCCTCTCCCGGAAGAACCCTTCCGCGGCCGCCCGGCTGTCCCTGGTCCAAAAGCCCCAGTCCAGCACCACGCCGGTCCCGGCCCCGGCAATTTGCGCCGCCAGGTCCAGCAGGTACCCTTGTACCACTCCGCACACCCGGTCGTGGTCCTCCCCCAAAGGCCCCAGCCGGGTCGTAAACTCGTCCACCGAAAGCAGCACCCTGCCCCCCTCTTTCAGCAGTTTCCGGCAGTACCAGCTTTTCCCGCTGGCAATTTTCCCGCACACCAATATTACGTTTGCCATTCCAATCCCTCCTCATCTACAGCCGCCTCTGCCAGTCGATGGTACGCCGGCATCGCCTTGGCCAGCGATACCGGCCGGCCCGCCCGGTTGATAAAGCAGTGGGTGGTCCGCCCCTGGCAGCGGGGTTGGCCCGTAGCCCTGTCCCGCACCTGGTAGCCAAAGGCAATGCGGGTACGGGTGTAGCTCTCCAGCCGCACCAGCACCTCCACCGTGTCCCCAAAGCGGCACATGGACTGGTAGCGCGCCTCCACGCTAAGCACCGGGCTCACGATCCCCGCCGCCTCCAGCCCCTCATAGGGGAACCCCATCTCCTGCATAAAGTGGACCCGCGCCTCCTCAAACCACCGTATGTAGTTGGAGTGATGCACACAGTCCATCCGGTCCGTTTCATAGTAAAACACCCCCCGCACATACACCACGCTAGCCACCTGCACACCTCCCTGCATATCGCTTCTTTTTTGCGGCACCTTTGCCTCCAGCGCCTTTGCCTCCGGCGGCCCAAGGGGCTTTGCCCCTTGGGAATCCCCACCACCTTTGAAAAGGTGGACGAAA
>CANOFK010000017.1 GCA_947565265.1 uncultured Clostridia bacterium
GACTGCTGGCACTGCTGGAAAAGGAACTGACCGTGGAGGAGCTTTCTGCCCGGAGCGGGGTGGAGGCCGGGCTGCTGCTGCGGGCGCTGGCCAGGCTGGAACTGCTGGGCCGGGTGGAACGGGGCCAGAACGGCCGCTACCGCCGGATATGAACCGGGAGCCCGCCAGTGGGGGATTACAAATTTTGTTATGAAATAAAGGATACGATTATGGCAAAATTAGTCATTGTGGAGTCGCCTTCAAAGGCAAAGACCATTCAGAAATATTTGGGGCCCGGCTACAAGGTGGTGGCCTCGATGGGCCATGTGCGGGACCTGCCCAAGGCCCGGCTATGTGTGGACGTGAAGGACAATTTTAAGCCCAAATACACCATTATCAAGGGCAAGGAACAACTGGTGAAGGACCTGAAGGCAGCCGCGGCGGAGGCGGACGCGGTGCTGCTGGCCACCGACCCGGACCGGGAAGGGGAGGCTATCTCTTGGCACCTGGCCTATATACTGAAACTGGACGAGGACGCCCAGGACCGGGTGACCTTTAACGAGATCACCCAAACCGGGGTGGCCGAGGGCATGGCCCATCCCCGCACCATTGACATGGACCTGGTGAACGCCCAGCAGGCCCGGCGGATTTTGGACCGGCTGGTGGGGTATACCCTCAGCCCCTTTCTGGTAAAAACCATCCGCAAGGGGCTTTCGGCGGGCCGGGTGCAGTCGGTGGCGGTGCGGATGATTGTGGACCGGGAAGAGGAGATACGCGCCTTTGTACCCAAGGAGTACTGGAGCCTGGACGCGAAACTGACCGCGCCCCCCTCCCGGTCGGTGTTCCAGGCGGCATTTTATGGGGATGAGAACGGGGAGATCGAGATTACCAGCGGCCAGCAGGCGGACGCTATCCTGGGGGAACTGGAGGGGGAGGACTTTATAGTGGGCCCGGTGAAAAAGGGCAAACGCACCCGCCAGCCTGCCCCGCCCTTTATCACCTCAACCTTGCAGCAGGAGGCGTCCCGGAGGCTGGGGTTCCAGGCGTACCGCACCATGCGGGCGGCGCAGGAACTGTATGAGGGCGTGGACATTGAGGGGCAGGGGGCCGTGGGCCTTATCACCTATATGCGTACCGACTCGCTGCGTATCTCGGAGGACGCCATACGGGACGCGGCGGCCTTTATCGAGGAGCGCTGGGGCGGCAAGTACCTGCCGCCGAAACCCCGGCACTTTAAGTCCCGCGCAGGGGCCCAGGACGGGCATGAGGCCATCCGGCCCTCTACCATCAGCCTGAGCCCGGAGCGGGTGAAGGACTCGCTGACGCCGGACCAGTATAAGCTGTATAAGCTGATTTGGGAGCGGTTTATCTCCAGCCAGATGGCCAACTGTGTGCTGAACACCACCCAGGCCAATATCCACGCGGGGCGGTATATCTTTAAGGCCAGCGGCTTTAACGTGAACTTTGAGGGCTTTACCGCCCTGTACGAGGAGAGCAAGGACGAGGCGGAAAAGGCCGGTAAGGATCTGCCCCCCCTGGAGGAGGGGATGAAACTGAAGGTGCGGGACCTGGTAGGAAACCAGCACTTTACCCAGCCGCCACCCCGGTATACGGAAGCCTCGCTGATCAAGACCCTGGAAGAGAACGGCATTGGCCGGCCCTCTACCTATGCGGCGACCATCTCCACCATTACCATGCGGGAGTATGTGGTGCGGGAGGGCAAAGCCTTTAAGCCTACGGAATTGGGGGAGGTGATCACCAAGCTGATGAAGGAGCAGTTCCCCAAGATCGTCAACGTGAAATTTACCGCCCAGGTGGAGGACGACCTGGACGCGGTGCAGCGGGGGGACGAGGCTTGGGTGGACACCCTGCGCACCTTTTACGACGACTTTGACAAGACCGTGCAGAAGGCCAAAAAGGCCATGGACGGGGTGAAGATACACCTGAAAGAGGACGAAACGGACGAGATTTGCGACAAATGCGGTAGGCCGATGGTGGTGAAACACGGGCGGTTTGGCAAGTTTATTGCCTGTTCGGGCTACCCGGAGTGCCAGAATATCAAGAAGATTGTGCAAACGACCGGGGCCGAGTGCCCGAAGTGCGGGGGCAATATTATTGAGCGCAAGTCCAAGAAGGGGCGGGTGTTCTACGGCTGCGACCGCTACCCGGATTGCAATTTTGTTAGCTGGGATCCGCCCAGCAAGGAGAAATGCCCGGTGTGCGGCAAGGTGCTGATGCAGAAAAAGACCAAAGACAAGCGCCTTTACTGCGTTACCGAGGGCTGTACTTTCCCCGGCAAGGAGCCGAAGGAGTAGGGGCGCCGGCCGCCGGGGGCGGCCTAAAAAAGCAGAAACGGTACCGCTGCCGGGTTGCCGGCCGAGGGGGAGCCTGCCTCTGTGAGGGCTGCTGGTAACGGTAGGAAAGCTTTGGAAGATTCTTTAAGCCGCCGGAGGCGGCCTAAAAAAAGCAGAGGCGGTACCGCTGCCGGTCGAGGGGAGAGCCTGGCTCTACGAGGGCGGCCGGTAACGGCAGGGAAGCTTTGGAAGATTCTTAAGAAACTTTTCACGAAAAGTGTCTTAAGCTGCCGGAGGCGAACCTAAAAAGGGCAGAAACAGCCTTAATAAAGGAAAGGAGCAGCGCCAAAAATGGAAAGCATAACGGTAGTGGGCGGCGGCCTAGCAGGATGCGAGGCGGCGTGGCAGATTGCCCAAAAGGGTGTGGCGGTACGGCTGGCAGAGATGAAACCGGCCCGGTACAGCCCGGCGCACAAGAGCCCTTTGCTGGCTGAACTGGTATGCTCCAACTCGCTGAAGGCGGCGCGGATAGAGAGCGCGGCGGGGCTTTTAAAGGAGGAGATGCGGCGGCTGGGCTCGCTGCTGGTGGGCTGCGCGGAGCAGGCCAAGGTGCCCGCCGGGGGCGCGCTGGCGGTGGACCGGGAGGTGTTCTCGCGGCTGGTGACAGGGGCCATAGGGGGGCACCCGCTGATCACGGTAGAACGCCGGGAATGGACGGGGCTGCCGGAGGGCGTAGCGGTTATTGCGACCGGGCCCCTGACCTCCGCGGGGCTGGCGGGGGAGATCGGGCGGCTATGCGGGGGCGGCCTCAGCTTTTACGATGCGGCCGCGCCGATTGTCACCAGGGAGAGCATCAACATGACCCGCTGCTTTACCGCCGACCGCTACGGCCGGGGGGAAGGGGAGGGCGATTACATCAACTGCCCCATGAACAAGGAGGAGTATGAGGCCTTTACCGACGCCCTGCTGGGGGCGGAACGGGCGCCCGTACACGGCTTTGACGTGGCGGGGCCCAAGGTCTATGAGGGGTGTATGCCCATTGAGGTGCTGGCAAGCCGGGGGCGGGAGGCCATCCGGTTTGGGCCCATGAAACCGGTGGGCCTGGTTGACCCCCGCACCGGCCACCGGCCCTGGGCGGTTTTGCAACTGCGTACGGAAAACCGGGAGAATACCTTGTATAATCTGGTGGGGTTTCAGACCAACCTAAAGTTTGGGGAGCAAAAACGGGTGTTTGGGATGATACCGGGGCTGGAAAACGCCGAGTTTGCCCGGTATGGGGTGATGCACCGCAACACCTTCCTCCAATCCCCCGGACTGCTGGAGGGGGATTTTTCCCTGAAGAAGAGGCCCACACTGTTTTTTGCCGGGCAGATGACCGGGGTGGAGGGGTATATGGAATCTGCGGCAAGCGGCATAATGGCCGGGCGCAACGCGGTGCGGCGGCTGCGGGGGCAGGAAACCGTGGTGTTGCCGGATACGACCATGACCGGCGCGCTGAGCCGGTATATTTCCGGGTATACGGGAAAAGACTTTCAGCCCATGGGGGCAAACTTTGGCATACTGCCCCCGCTGGGGGAACAGATACGGGACAAGCGGGAGCGGTACGGCCGCCTGGCCCAGCGGGCACTGGAGGCGCTGGAGCCCTGGCTGGCCCGGCTGGAAACAGAGTAAAGGAGAGGGATCATGCGCATTATTGTAGACGCCTTTGGCGGGGACAACGCCCCGGGGGAGATTTTGCTGGGCTGCGCCAGGGGGATGGAGAACCTGGGGATTGACATCACCCTGACAGGCGACCGGGACAGGATATTGGCCGCGGCAAAAGAGATGAACGTGGCCGGGCAGGTGGAGAAGATGGAGATCATCCACTGCCCACAGGTGCTGACCATGGAGGACGAGCCGGGGAGCATCCTGAAGGAGAAGGCGGAGAGCTCGATGGCTGTGGGGGTACGGGCTTTGGCGGAGGGGAAGGGGGACGCTTTTGCCAGCGCGGGCAACAGCGGCGCCCTGGGCTTTGGGGCCCTGCGGGTCGTCCGCTGGCTGAAAGGGGTGCGGCGGGGGGCCTTTGCCCCGGTGCTGCCTACCACCCGGGGGCCGTTTATGATCTGCGACGGGGGCATCAGCGTGGAGGCCCGGCCGGACTGGCTTTTGCAGTACGGGGTGATGGGCTCGGTGTACATGGAGAAGGTGATGGGGATTAAAAACCCCCGGGTGGGCCTGGTGAACGTGGGCACCGAGGACCACAAGGGCGGCGACCTGCGGCGGGAGGCCTATGCCCTGCTGAAAGGCAGCCGGACGATCAACTTTATTGGCAATGTGGAGGCCAGGGATATCCCCTATGGCGTATGCGATGTGGCGGTGGCGGACGGCTTTACCGGCAACACCGTACTGAAACTGTACGAGGGTACCGCCCTGGCTATGATGGGCATGGTAAAGGAGATCTTCCAGAAAAATGTGAAGAATAAGCTGGCCGCAGCCATGATTTACGGCGATTTGCAGGGGCTGAAAAAGCGGATGGACTACAACTCTTACGGTGGCGCGCCGGTTATTGGGGCCTCGAAACCCATGTTTAAGATGCACGGCAATGCCAGGGCCAGGGCGGTGGAGAGCGCCTTGAAACTGGTGCGGGACTGCACCCAGTCGGGCTATGTGGAAACACTGGCGGAGGCGTTCTCCCAAAAGGCAGAGTGACGGGCGGTGGTTCGGAGGCTTTGGCCAGGAACTGGCCGGGCAAATGCCTGCCCGGCCGGGGCGGCGGAGTAGGCGTAAAAGGAGGCTAAAGGACAGATGAGAGCGCTTGAGGAATACGAAAAACTGATAGGGTACGAGTTTAAGGACAAGTCTTTGCTGGAAACGGCGCTGACACACGCATCGTATGCCAACGAGAACCGCTGCCAGAGCTATGAGCGGCTGGAGTTTCTGGGGGATTCGGTGCTGGGGTTTGTGACGGCGGAATACCTGTTCCGGCATTTTTCTGACCTTCCGGAGGGGCAGCTTACCAAGACCAGGGCCGCGCTGGTGTGTGAAAAGTCCCTGTGCGGGTTCTCGCGGGCGCTGGAGGTGGGCAGCTTTTTGCGCCTGAGCCACGGGGAGATGCACTCCGGCGGGCGGGAGCGGCCCAGCATATTGGCGGACGTGTTTGAATCTACCGTAGCGGCGGTGTACCTGGACAGCGGCAGCCTGGACACCGCGAAGGAGCTGATCTTACGTTTTGTGGCCCCGGCGGCCCGCACCAGGGGGGGCAGGGCCTTTAAGGACTACAAGACCACCTTGCAGGAGATTATCCAGCAGAACCCGGAGGAGCGGTTGGAATATGTGCTGACCGGCGAGAGCGGGCCGGACCATCAAAAGCACTTTACCGTGGAGGTGCATTTGAACAGCAATGTGATTGGCAAGGGCGGCGGCAGGAGCAAAAAGGAGGCCGAGCAGCAGGCGGCCAGGGAGGCATTGGAGTTGATGGGCTATTGAGCGGGCCCAGACACCATGGGAATATCGCCCTGTTTGTGCCCCATTTGGGCTGCCCGCACCAGTGCAGCTTTTGTGAGCAGGGGACCATCACCGGGGCGGGCCACCGGCAGCCGCCTACCCCGGAGGATGTGGCCCGCGCGGCCCGGATCGCGGCGGAAAGCGGCCGGGGCAGGGAAACGGAGATTGCCTTTTTTGGCGGCAGCTTTACGGCGATTGACCGGGGGTATATGCTGGCCCTATTGGAGGCTGCCAAGGCGGCGGTGGAGCGGTATGGGTTTAAGGGCGTGCGCTGCTCTACCCGGCCGGACGCCGTTGACCCCCAGGTGCTGGGGCTGCTGAAGGCTTACCGGGTGACGGCTGTGGAATTGGGCGCGCAGTCTATGGACAACGGGGTGCTGGCGGCCAACCGCCGGGGGCATCGGGCGGAGGACACGGCGCGGGCAGCGGGGTTTGTCTGTAAGGCGGGCCTGGAACTGGGCCTGCAAATGATGACCGGCCTGTATACCGACACCGACGAAAAAGCCCTGGACACGGCGGATAAGCTGATCGCCCTGGGGCCGCGGACGATGCGGGTGTACCCGACCCTGGTGTTGCCCGGCACGGAACTGGCGGCCCTATGGCAAGGGGGCCGCTACGCCCCTCAGCCGCTGGAAGAGGCAGTGGCCCTGTGCGCCCGGCTGTTGGACCGCTTTGAACAGGCGGGGGTGCGGGTCATCCGCATGGGGCTGCACGCCGGGCCTGGGCTGGAGCAGGCACGGCTGGCCGGGCCCTATCACCCAGCGTTCCGGCAACTGGTGGAGAGCCGGCGGTTTTTGGGCCGGCTGCTGGCCACATTGGCCGGGCAGGGGCCGGGGGACTATGTGGTGGCGGTTTGCCCGGAGGATATCTCCAACGCCCTGGGGCAGGGGCGGGAGAACCTGGGCCGGTTGGAAGGCCTGGGCTACAGGGTGCGGTTTTTGCAGCAGGCCGGGTTGGGCCGGGGGACATACAGTGCCACCCGGATAGAGGAGGCCCGGCAGGAAAAATAGAACAGCGGGGCGGCCTTTTGGGCACCCCGCTGTTTTTATGGGCAAGTTTACGCTTACAGTTCGCCGGTAGCCGCGTTCCAGTCCACCAGCAGATTGTAGCGCTGGGCGATGATCTCAGCGGCACGGGCCAGGGTATGGTCTTGTTTCATGGGGGTACTCCTTTTTTTTGATAGGGATAGGCCTATTATACCGGAAGGAACATGACAATATTATGTCATGTTTGGCGCGTAGGCCAGGCTCCTCACAAAAAATTGGACCGGGAAGGGCAGGGTGTGCCCGTAGGGGGCGAAATGCGGCCGACGGGCTTGCAATTCCGGCCCATTTGGTATATGATGGAGGAAAACCAGAAAACGGGAGGACGCTATGGGTTTAGAAGAACTACAGGCAGTGGGCATGGCGGGTACACCGGTGCTGCTGGTGATCGTACTGGTGGCATTGGCCGCGGTGCTGGTATGGCTTTGGCTGATTGCGCCGCAGTTGTGGCGGCGGCCGGGCTTTGGGCTATTCAGGGCGTTTGACTATGCCCACCGGGGGCTGCACGACCTGGAAAAGGGGGTGCCGGAGAACTCGATAAAGGCTTTCCGGCTGGCGGAACTGGCCGGCTATGGCATGGAGTTTGACTTGCAACTGACGAAAGACGGGCAGGTGGTGGTGCACCATGACCCCCACCTGGAACGCAGTTGCGGGTCGCAACGGGTGATAGCGGAGATGACCTACAAGGAGCTGAAGGGCTACCGGCTGTTTGGCACCCAGGAGCGTGTCCCCCTCTTCCGGGAGGTGTTGGGGGCCCTGGAGGGGAGTACCCCGCTGATTATCGAACTGAAGGGCTATAACGACCCGGCCCAGTTGTGTACGCTGGTTATGGAGGAACTGAAGGGCTACCATGGGCCTTACTGTGTGGAGTCCTTTGACCCGCGGATTGTGCGGTGGTTCCGGGTGAACCGGCCGGAGGTGGTGCGGGGACAACTGATGGGCCGTTTCAGGAAGGGCGACGACGGCCTTAACCGCTGGCAGGCCTTTTGTGGGCGCAACCTATTGACCAACTGGTACACCCGCCCCCATTTTGAGGCATACCACCTGCAAACCAGGGACATACCGGCCATGCACGCGGTGAGGGCGGTATTTGGGATGCAGGAGGCCAGTTGGACGATCCGCACCCTGGAGGAGTACCAGCGGGCAAAGGGCCTGGGTAGCCTGTGCATCTTTGAACATATCCTGCCGGCGGCAGGGCAGGGGGAGAAGGGGCGGCTGGCCGCAGGGCCGGGGGAGAGCCCTTGCGTAACGGTGGCAAGCCGGGACGGGCAATCGTAAAAAAACAGCCGGGCAGGGTGACTGCCTGGCTGTTTTGCTATAAACCGGCCCCGGCTATGGGGCGGCGATGGGTGGCTGCCTTAGGGCAGGGCGGCTTAGCCGATACCGGCAACGCTCACCTGGTCAATGCGCAAGCCGTAAGGGCCGCTGTAATGGGACGCCTCGTAGCGGTCCTGGGAGAACTGTAGGGCAGTCTGGCAGTCGAACAGGCTGCCGTTGATGGAACCGCCGGTGACCGGGGTGGCCTTGCCGTCCTCGATCAGATAGGCCAGACGGATTTCGCCCCCAAAGTGGCCGCTCATGGAATCCATCTGAAAATCGGAGAAAGTGACGGCCCACAGGCAGGGCCCGGCCTTCAGCTCCTCAAAGGGCTTGCCGGTGTTCAGGCAGCGGCCCTTGCGGTACAGGCCGGTGGGGCGCAGGCCCAGGTACCGGCAAAACCGGTTGTTGCCATGGATGGTTTTCAGCACGCCCTCCCGCAGCAGGGGCAGGTCCTCCATGGGGACGCCCTCTTCGCTGTAGGGCTCGGTGGCACACAGGTCCAGGTCCAGTTTAGCACCGGCAACGGCATCCCCCTGTACGGCGTCGCCCACCTGCCAGGTGGAGTATTGGGGGTAGATCATGTGGGCGGCGGAGCGGTCCATATAATAGGAGAGCACGGTAGCTACCGCGTCGCCGCAAAGGACCACGTCGTACCGGCCGCTTTTCAAGATGCGCTGGGCCCGGGCACGGTCCCGGACAAAGGTAAGGGCCTGGGCAACTTTTTGGGACAAGGCCCCGGTGTCCAGGCTGTCATAGGAGAAGGTGTTGTGGATCTCCACATCCTCCGGCTCCCGGCACTGGACGACAAACTCCCCGTTGGTGCGGGCGTCGGTATAGGAGATATCCGTGCCGGTTGAGGAGAGGATGTGCCGCCGGGTGTGCACCACAAAAACCTCGGCCGAGTTTACAAAGGCATCGGCCTGGACATCCGCCGCAAACAGCGCCTGGGCCATTTTGCCCGCGCTTTCTGCCAGGGGGGATGTGGCCAGCGGGCCGGCCTTTTCCTTTAGGGGGGCCTGTACCGGGGCGGGCAGGTCATAGTAGGGGTTGGTGGCAAACTGGGCGGCGTAGTAGGCCCCGTCCAGTTCCTTCCGCAGTTGGGCATCGTCCATGGACTCCAGCAGCGTTACACTGGTAAAGCCCCGCAGGGGCTGGCCTTCGGGTTGTTCCACATCCCGGAAAACCGTTACCACGAACTTTCGGACATCCTTCAGGCGGCGGGTGTCCAGTTGCTTTTTTACAAAGAACAACTCGGCGGTTTCCTCGGTGGTGTCGTTGATACGCCACAGGCTGACGCCGCAGTCCTGTAGGGCGCTTTTAATGCGTTCAATCATTTCATTACCTCCTTAGCCCAAGCGGATGCGGGCTTTCATATAGGGCCCGCCGTCCGAAACCTTGACCCATTCCTTGTAACCCTTGCCGCAGAACCCGGAGCCGGAGAGTTCCAGCCCGGAGCCCATCATGCTGACGGATTTCAGCAGGTCCGGCACGTAGCCGGTTAGGACGATGGGGGAGAAAACCTTCCCGGTGAGTTTGCCGTCCTTGATCTCTTTTGCCACGGAAACCATGCACTGGATGCCCCAGTTTTTGGGGTCTTCCATGCCGGACATGGGCTGTTGCAGCAAAAAGCCGTAGCCGATGGAGGCGATCATCTCCTCTACGCTGTGGGAGCCGGGTTCAAAATAGGTGTTGGTCATACGGGTGTATGCCTTGCGCTCGTAGCTTTCCCGGCGGCCGTTGCCGGTGGGCTTTACGCCCAGCCGGGCGGCGCTGAGGGCATCGCACATACCGGTTTTCAGCACGCCTTTGTCAATGACCACCGTATCGCCAGTAAGGGTGCCCTCGTCGTCAAAGAACATGGTGGCGGCCTCGTCTACGGCGCTGCCGTCATGCATGGTGACCAGCCCGCTGGCCACATACTTGCCTACATGGCTTTTGCCCAGGGCCCGGTCTTTGACGAACATATCCATCTCCACCCCGTGGCCGAAGGCCTCGTGGACGATCATGCCGGTGGTGGCGGGGTCGCAGACGCAGTCGTACTCGCCGGGAGGGATGGGCTGGCTGTCCAGCAGGGCCAGGGTTTCGCCGGCGACCTTCTCGACGGCGGATTCTACGTGGTCCAACACCTCGGCGCCGCCCAGATTGGAGAAGGGCTGGTAGCTGGCTTTGATCTCCTGGCCGCGGGCAGCCAGCATACTCAGGGTGCAGGTGGTCCACATCAGGGTCTGGTCCAGGTCACGGTTTTCGCTGAGGAACACCTTGCGGCAGCAGCGGTAGGCCGTGCTCAGGCTGGCATCCATAATGCGGCTATCCTGGGCCAGGGCTTTTTCCCGGATGGACCGCAGCTTGCTGATGATGGCCTCATCCCCCAGGGCACGGGGGTCTACCCGGAAGGGGGAAACCTTGCACAGGGTGGCGGGCTCATCGGCGGGGAGGGGCGTGGGCAGGGGCTGGGCATCGCCCAAAGCGGCGTTTTGGGCAGCCAGGCGCTCTTTCAGGGTGGCGGCGATCTCCGCGACCCGGTCCTCGCCAAAGCGGTTGAAGGAGTACTCGGCGCAGCCTATGCCGTCGAACACCCGCACCACAAAGCCCGTGCCGCCGCCAAAGCCGCTGGCATCAATATTCACGCCGCTGCGGTTGATGCTCCAGCGGCGGGCGGCATCCTCTACGGCCAGGACGCTGGCGTAGGGGTAATCCTTCCGCAGCTCCTTTACCAGCGCCCGCAGGGCCGGCTTGGCCGAATCAATGGAAGAAAACACAAATATGGCCTCCTTTATGCATTTAGTATGATCGTATTGTACCTCAACAGGTGAGGTTTGTCAAGGCTGGCTTGGGGCGGGGGTGTGTCCATAAAGAAGAGTTAATGACGAAATTTTGGCCTCCGGCGGTTTA
>CANOFK010000018.1 GCA_947565265.1 uncultured Clostridia bacterium
AATCAGGATCAGGGTCTACCGCAGGAATTCCGCCGCCCCCCGCCGGAACCGCCCCGCCCCCGGACCAGCCCTTAGGGGACGGCGCCCTGCAACCGGTAGAGCCGGACGCCCCGGCCCAGGACCCCCTGCCGGAAGAGCCCGCCCAGCCCAAGGCTTGGGTCCGGGATTGGGGCGGTATGCAGCCCCGGCCCTGGCCCCAGCGCTCCACCGGGCCGGACGAGGCGGACGAAACCCAACCGAAGGAGGATAAAGAATGAACCGATCGGATAACCCCACCGTTTACCTGGTGATACCCTGCTATAATGAGGAAGAGGTGCTGCCCGAAACCGTGCGCCGCCTAACGGACAAGCTGGAGGCTATGGGCCGGGCGGGCCTGGCCAATGGGCACAGCCGGATGCTGCTGGTGGATGACGGCAGCCGGGACAAGACCTGGGAGATCATCACCCGGCTGAACGGGGAGAACCCCTATGTGGAGGGGATCAAGCTGGCCCACAACCGGGGGCACCAGAACGCCCTGCTCTGCGGCCTGATGACCGCCATGCCCCGCTGCGACTGCGCCATCAGCCTGGACGCGGACCTACAGGATGACGTAGATGCCCTGGACCAGTTTGTGGCCAAGTTCAAAGAGGGCTGCGACGTGGTCTACGGCGTGCGCAACAAGCGGGAAACCGACACCTGGTTCAAGCGCACCACCGCCGAGGGCTTTTATAAGGTGATGAAGGCGCTGGGGGTGGATGTGGTGTTCAACCACGCCGATTACCGGCTCATGAGCCGCCGGGCCCTGGAGGGGCTCTCCGAGTACCGGGAGGTCAACCTGTTCCTGCGGGGCATGGTGCCCCTCATCGGCTACCGCAGCGACTATGTGTACTATGACCGCCACGAGCGCTTTGCCGGCGAGTCCAAGTACCCCCTAAAAAAGATGATCTCCTTTGCCCTGGACGGCATCAGCAGCTTTAGCGTCAAGCCCCTCAAGCTGATCTCCAACTTCGGCATCCTGGTGTCCGTCCTCAGCGTGTTGGGATTGCTGTACGCCCTTATCTCCTATTTTATGGGCCTGGCCGTTTCCGGCTGGACGGCCATTGTCTGCTCCATCTGGCTGCTGGGGGGCCTGCAAATGCTCTGCCTGGGCGTTGTGGGCGGCTATATCGGTAAAATTTACAGCGAAGTCAAAGCCCGCCCCCGCTACCGGGTCGAGCAGTTCCTCGAAAACCCGCCTAAAGGCTAAGCCCGCGTTGCCCAGGTTTTCGTGATGGGCAAAGCAACCCATAACAAAAAGAGCAGGGCGCCATGCCGCTGCTCTTTTTTGCTATTTAACTCTTAAGCCTCGGCCTTGGGCTTGCGGCCGCGGCGCTTGGGGGTGGGCTTTTCTTCCGCTGCGGCGGTTGCGGCTACAGCTTTGGGTTTGCGCCCGGCGGTTTTCTTGGGGGCGGGCGCAGCCTCTTCCCCGGCAACTGCCTTGGGCTTGCGGCCACCCCGCTTTTGGGGGGCCTCTTCGGCGGGGGCGGGCTCCTCTTTCGCGGTAGGCGCCACCAGTTTCCACAGTTGGCCCACGCCGTCCACGTCGTCCCAAATCTGAGCGGGCGCGCCGTCATCCTCGCGCATATCTACAATGTCCAGCACCTTGCCGGACTGCACGTTCATCAGCTTTTTGTAGGTGGCGGTCACTTTTACCAACTGCCACAGTTGGCTTTCACCCTCCACATTGTCCCAGGTCTGGGCCCAAGTGCCTGCCTCGGTACCGCCATGCATCACGTCCAGCACCTTGCCGCTCAGCTTATTCACCAGTTTCACATACTCGCCGGCCTTTACCGGGGTCCACAACTGGGCGTCCTCGCCGGTAATGGCGGCCTGGGCCACGACCATGCCGTTTTCCGTGCCGGTGGCGGCCAGTGCCTTGCCGGTACGGCGGTTGACAATGAGCATATCCTCTTTTTTCTCCTTGGGTGCCATAAAAATCTTCCTTTCAGACGCGCAGCGCGCGTTAATTGTTCCTTTGCTAATTTATTTTATTGTTCCCATTATAGCGTCTTTTATAGCGGTTGTCAAACCCGAAACCGCGCTAAAACCGGCATTTTTCCCATAAAACCGGGCGGTTTCGGGTGCGGCCGGAAGGTTCCGCCGGGAATTTTAGCGATAATGAGCAGTTCTTTCAAAAAAGGCCGTCAGAAATTCGTAAAAAAGTTTTTGGTAAATTTTACCCCCCCTCCACTTGGAAATGCCGCTGTTTGGGTGTATACTTAGGTAGAACGCGGTTTTTGCCTGCTTTGCCGCGCCAAAATACCTACAGCGAGGTCAGCCGCCCATGAAACATAAGCAAAACCAGCCCGCCACCACAGCCACACGGGAGGCCGCCCCCCCGGCCACCCGGTTTTACCCGGACCCCAACGAGGGCCTGAGCCCCCAGCAGGTGGAACAGCGTATGCGCGAGGGCCTGCATAACGGGGACTCAGGGATCAAATCCAAAACCGAAGGCCAGATCATCTGGGAGAACGTGTTCACGTTCTTCAACCTGTTGAACTTTGCCCTGGCCCTGGCGGTAATCTTGGTAGGCTCCCCCCGCAGCGCCCTGTTTATGGGGGTCATCCTTTCCAATATTGTCATCGGCTCCTTCCAAGGCATCCGGGCCAAGCACACCATTGACAAGCTCTCCCTGATCTCCTCCCCCAAAGCCAATGTGGTGCGGGGGGGCAAGCGCCTGGCCCTGCCGGTAGAGGAAGTGGTGCTGGACGATATCCTGGTGTACGCCGCGGGCAACCAGGTCTGCGCCGACGCCACCGTGGCGGCCGGGGAGTGCGAGGTCAATGAATCGCTGCTCACCGGCGAGTCGGACCCGGTGGTCAAACAGCCGGGGGATTCCCTGCTGTCCGGCAGCTTTGTGGTCAGCGGCAGTTGTTCGGCGCAGGTAGACCATGTGGGCGCCGAGAACTATGCCAATAAAATCGCCGGCGAGGCCAGCGGCGTGAAAAAGCGCAACTCCGAAATCATGAACTCCATCGATTTTATCGTCAAGATCATCGGCTTTGCCATCCTGCCGGTAGGCGGCCTCTTGTTCTGGAAACAGTATTTTGTGCTGGGCGATACCTTCCAAAACGCGGTGGTCAGCACCGCGGCCGCCATGGTGGGTATGATCCCCGAGGGGCTGGTGCTGCTCATCAGCCTGGCCTTTGCCGTCAGCGTCATCAAGCTTTCCGCCCGCAAAACCCTGGTGCAGGATATGTACTGCGTAGAAACCCTTGCCCGGGTAGACACCCTCTGCCTGGACAAGACCGGCACCATCACCGAGGGCTGTATGCAGGTGGACGAGGCAGTGCCCCTGCCGGGCTTTACCGAGGGCGCCATGAAAGAGGCCCTGACGGCCCTGGTGAACAACCTGGCGGACAGCAACCCCACCTTTATGGCCCTGAAAGACTGGCTGCCGGACCACACGGAGTGGCAGGCTGTGGAAACCGTGGCCTTTTCCTCGGCCCGCAAGTGGAGCGGCGCCTATTTCCCCCGCCGGGGCTGCTATGTTATGGGCGCGGGCGAGTTCATCCTGGGCGGTGCCTTCGCCCCCTACAAGGCCCAGGCAGAGGCGTACGCCCAGCAGGGCCAGCGGGTGCTGCTGCTGGCCAGGGCAGACCTGGCCTTTGCGGACAAAGGGCTGCCCCAGGGCATGGTGCCCATGGGCTTTGTGCTTATCAGCGATAAGATACGCAAAGAGGCCCCCAGCACCCTGCGGTACTTTGCCGACCAGGGGGTAGACTTGAAGGTGATCTCCGGCGACAACGCGGTCACGGTGGCCAACATAGCCCGCCGGGCCGGGCTGGAGCACGCCGGCCGGTACGTGGACGCCACCACCCTGCACACCGAGCAGGACATCCGCCGGGCGGTAGGGGAGTACAGCGTGTTCGGCCGGGTGACGCCCCAGCAAAAGCTGGCCTTTGTCAAGGCCCTGAAAGAGGGCGGCCACACCGTGGCCATGACCGGCGACGGGGTCAACGATGTGCTGGCCCTCAAAGAGGCCGACTGCTCCATCGCCATGGCCTCCGGCAGCGACGCCGCCCGCACCGTTTCCAACCTGGTGCTGCTGGACAGCAACTTCGCCTCCATGCCCATTGTGGTGCAAGAGGGGCGGCGGTCCATCAACAACCTGCAACGTTCCAGTTCCCTGTTCCTGGTCAAAACCATTTTCTCGGCGCTGATCGGCGTGCTGTTCATCTTCATCAACTATACCTATCCCTTCGAGCCCATCCAGCAGACCCTGATCAGCTCCCTGACCATCGGCGTGCCCTCCTTTATCCTGGCGCTGGAGCCCAACAACGACCGGCTGCGGGGCAAGTTTATCGGCAATGTAATCCGTATGTGCATCCCCGCCGCCCTTACGCAAACAGCCAATATCGTAGTCCTCTGCGCCCTGGCCGGCCCGCTGGGCCTAACCAGCGCCGAAACCTCCACCATGGCCGTCATCATCACCGCCATGACCGGGTTCATCATGCTGTTTAAGGTCAGCGCCCCCTTTAACACCCTGCGGGGCCTGCTGTTCTGGGCCCTGCTGACCGCCTTCCTGCTGGCCTTTATCTTCTTTGGCTGGTTCTTCGCGCTGGTCAGCATGACCCTCCCCATGCTCATTGCCCTCATGCCCCTGCTCCTGTTCGCCATTGTCTTTATGCTGGCTATGCTCCATCTGGTAGACCACGTCATCGCCAACTCCCAAAGCCCGGTCTACCCCTTTAAAAAACGCACAAAACCCGGCAAGCGCCACTAAAGCCCCTTATCGCCCCAAGCGCCCGCCACGTCCGTCCCTACCATTCCCCTACCCCCAAAGGAGTGCGAACAATGGAAATCATGGAAACCATATGTAGGATTGGCCTGTGCACAATAGCCGGGGCGTTCGGGCTGCTGTCCGCAGTGGCCGCCCTGTCCAGGGTGCGTGGGGCGCACCCCGCGCCCCATGTGCTGATGGCCATAGGCGGCATCGGCCTGCTCAACGCGGTCATCGACAACCTTGCCGGCGGAAGTTCCGACTGGCTGCTGGCGCTGATCGCCTGCGGCATGATCTGTGCGGCGGCCATCTGGAACGGCCGGCGGGCCGGGGCGCTGCACGGCAGCCACCATCTGGTGCGCATCAGCCTTTCCACGCTACTGGTGGCAGGCTTTATCCTGCTGTGAGAGGAGCGCCCCATGCTAAGCCGTTACAAGGACAGCTATGTAAGCTATGTGATTTTCTACATGGGCTATTACGCCCTGTTCTCTCTGTTTGGCTCGGTAATGTCCGTGTACCTCACCGGCATCGGTATGGCAGATTGGGAAATGTCGCTGATCCTGTCAGCGGCCGGTATGTTCTCCTTTTTTGTCACGCCGGTCACGGGCTATATCAATGACCGGGCCAAAAGCCAGCGGGCCGTGCTGGCGGTGCTCCTGCTGGCCATTGGCGGGCTGGCCCTGCTCTATGCCCGCTGCCGGGGCCTGGCGGCGCTGTTTGTGCTCAACGGCCTGACCATGGCCCTGATCAACAGCGTCACCCCTGTGTGCGAGCGCATTGCCGGCGAAAGCCGCTACCGCTACGGCCTGCTGCGGGTGTGGGGGACCATCGGCTATGCCGCCGGGGCCCAGGCCGCGGGCCTGGCTGTGGAAAAACTGCCGGGCTGGGGGCTGTTCGCCCTTACGGCCGGGGCCTGCGGGGTGTGCCTGCTGGGCCTGTACGGGGTGGGGGTAGGCAGCGCCGCCCGGCCCCAAAGCGGCGGGCAAGCCACCGGGGAAAAGCCCCGGCTGTCCGCCCTGCTGGAAAGCCCCCGGTTCTTCCTGTTTTTGGGGGCTGCTTTCCTGTTTGCCGGCTGTTCGGGGGTCAATATCAACTATGCCCCTGTGCTGCTCAACCGGCTGGGCATCCCCACCGGGGCGGTGGGTACGGTACTGTTCCTCAGCACCCTTACGGAGATCCCCCTCATCCTCTTCTCCCACAAGTTTATGGACCGTTTCTCCGGCCGGGCGCTGATGGGCGCGGCCTTCTGCCTGGCCATCGGGCAGTACCTGGCCTACGGTATGGCGGGGGAGGCCTGGGTGGTCGTAGCCGTCATGGTGCTGGTAAAGGCGGTGGCCTCCACCCTGTACATGATGCTCTCCCTGAAGATGGTGCGCTGCCTGGTCCCGCCGGGGCTCACCACCACAGGGCTGGGGGTAGTGGCCTCGGTCAACAACCTTGCCGCCATTGCCATGCAAAACGCCGGGGGCTGGGCCACCGGCCGGTGGGGGATGGGCGCCATGTACCTGGGTATGGCCGCCCTGTGCGGGGCCGGGCTGGCGCTCACCTGCTTTTTAAAGGCAGAGCGGGAAGAAACCGTATTCGGCTGAAACCCCCTGCCCCCATTCTGTGTAAACCCAAAAAGGAGGCCAACCATGACACAGATCCAGCAACTCCGGCAATGGCTGGGGGAGAGCCGCCGCACCGTCTTTTTAGGCGGGGCCGGGGTGTCCACCGCCAGCGGCATACCGGATTTCCGCAGCGCCCACGGCCTGTATATGGAGAAAAAGCAGGGCATTTCCTATGAGGAAATGCTCTCCCACGACTACTTTGTGGCGCACACCGGGGCATTCTATGATTTTCTGCGCCAGGTGATGCTCTACCCCGATGCCCGGCCCAACGCCGCCCATTACGCCCTGGCCCGGCTGGAACAGGCGGGCCTGCTGGAGGTGGTCATCACCCAGAATATAGACGGCCTGCACCAGCAGGCTGGCAGCCGCCATGTTATCGAGCTCCACGGCAATGAGGACCGCTATATCTGCCAGGCCTGCGGTAGGCAGTACGATATGCGCTATGTGCTGGCCCACCCCGGCGTGCCCCTGTGCGCCTGTGGCGGCGTCCTCAAGCCCGACGTGGTGCTTTACGGCGAAACGCTCAACCAGGCGGACCTGTACCGGGCCATCAGCCATGTCCGCCAGGCCGAACTGCTGGTGGTGGCGGGCACCTCGCTGGTGGTGCACCCGGTGGCCGGCCTGGTAAGTTACCTGGGCAGCCATGCCCGGCTGGCCATCCTGAACCGGGATCCCACCCCCTATGACGGCCGGGCCGGCCTGGTGATCCGGGGGGACCTGTGCCAGGCGCTGGACCAGGCCGCAGCCCCGGAAGAGGGCTAACCCCTGCCCAACGGTTTGACGGGCGCGCCCCCGTCGTATATAATAAGAGGGAAGTACCGGGAAGAGAGGATGGAAAAGAGAATGGATCAGATGGGAACGGGCCATATAAAAGGCCAAAAGGGCAAACAAGGCAAAAAGGGGCTGGTGCGCCGCTTTCTGCCCTATTTCAGGAAGTACGTGTGGGTGTTGGCGTTTGACCTGTTCTGCGCGGCACTGACAACCCTTTGCGAGCTGGTGCTGCCGCTGCTGGTGCGGTACGTAACGGATATGGGCATCAATGACCTGGCCGCGCTCACCCTACAGGTGGTGCTGCGCATCGGTACGCTATACCTGTTTTTGTGCCTGATAGACGCCGGGGCTACCTTTTTCCGGGCCTCCATCGGCCACATCATGGGCGCCAAGATGGAAACGGATATGCGCACGGACCTGTTTGCCCATTTGCAAAAGCTGAGTTTCAACTATTTTGACAACATGAAAGTGGGCCAGATCATGTCCCGCATCACCTCCGACCTGTTCGACGTAACGGAATTCGCCCACCACTGCCCGGAAGAGCTGTTCATGTCCGGGGTCAAGATCATCGGGGCCTTTATCATACTCTGCGGCATCAATGTGCCCCTTACGCTCATCGTGTTCTCCGTGGTGCCCTTCATGGTGCTGGCAGCGGCCTGGTTCAACCTGAAAATGCGCAACCAGTTCCGGCAGCAGCGGGCCCAGATCGGCGAGATCAACGCCCAGGTGGAGGACAGCCTTCTGGGCGTGCGGGTGGTCAAATCCTTTGCCAACGAGGGCGTGGAAACAGAAAAGTTTGAGGCCGGCAACCGGAAGTTCTTTCATATCAAGCGGGGCCGCTACTACCTTATGGGCGGCTTTGAGGCCAGCAACCGGATGTTTGACGGGCTCATGCACCTGCTGGTGCTGCTGGTGGGGGCCGTGTTCATGATAAACGGCAAGGTGCGCCCCGCCGACCTGGTGGCCTATATGCTGTATGTAGGCACCCTGATCGCCTCCGTGCGTTACCTGGTGCAGTTCGCCGAGCAGTTCCAGCAGGGCATAACGGGCATCGAGCGGTTCTTCCAGATCATGGACGCCCCGGTAGATATCGCCGACGGGCCGGGGGCAAAGCCCCTACAGGTCCGGTCCGGGGGCGTGCATTTCGAGCACGTGGGTTTCAGCTATGCCGACGGGGGCAAGCAGGTGCTGTCCGAAATCAACCTGGACGTAAAGCCGGGCCAGAACGTGGCCCTGGTGGGCCCCTCCGGCAGCGGCAAAACCACCCTTTGCAACCTGATCCCCCGGTTCTACGACGTGACCGAGGGCCGCATCCTGATAGACGGCCAGGACGTAAAGTCCGTCACCCTCCGCTCCCTGCGGGAGCAGATCGGTTTCGTGCAGCAGGACGTATACCTGTTCTCCGGCACGGTGTTTGAGAATATCGAGTACGGCAGGCCCGGCGCCACCCAAGAGGAAGTGGTCGCCGCAGCCAAGCAGGCCGGGGCCCATGACTTTATTACCGGCCTGCGGGATGGGTATGATACCTATGTGGGCGAGCGGGGCGTCAAGCTGTCCGGCGGGCAAAAGCAGCGCATCAGCATTGCACGGGCCTTTTTGAAAAACCCGCCCATCCTGATTCTGGACGAAGCCACCAGCGCTCTGGACAATGAAAGCGAGAAAATCGTGCAGGAGTCCCTGGAGAAACTGGCACAGGGGCGCACCACCTTCACCATTGCCCACCGGCTCAGCACCATCCGCAACGCCACCGTCATTCTGGTGCTCACGGAAAAGGGCATCGAGGAAAAAGGCACCCACGAACAGTTGCTGGCAAAGGGCGGCGTGTACAGCCACCTGTACCGTATGTACAGCGGCGAGGACGGCGGGTTTTCGCAAACATAAAAGCCTGCAAGAGGCTTAAGGGGCCCCCTTAAGCCCTCGGAAACGGTTTGGATAAAGGAGTGACAGCATGGACAGAGAGATTTTTTTTAAAGGCTTGCAAGGCCGCCATGTGGTGTTCTGCGGCATAGGCCGCAGCCATATGCCGCTTATGGAGATGTTCGCGGCCCAGGGGGCACGGGTAACGGCACGGGACCGCCGCAGCCTGGCAGAGTTGGGGGAAAACGGCCAAAAACTACAGGCGCTGGGCGTCGAACTGGTTTTGGGCGAGGGCTACCTGGAGGGCCTCGCGGGGGATATTATCTTCCGCACGCCGGGTATGCGGTTCCACCTGCCCCAGTTGGAGGAGGCCCGTAGGCGCGGGGGCATCGTCACCAGCGAGATGGAGTTGTTCTTCAAGCTATGCCCCTGTAAAACCTACGCCGTAACCGGCAGCGACGGCAAAACCACTACCACCAGTATTCTGGCAGAGTTTTTGCGGGCCCAGGGCCGCACCGTGCATCTGGGGGGCAATATCGGCAAGCCCCTGCTGCCGGAGATCGCTGGCATCTCCCCGCAAGACGTGGCCGTGGTGGAGCTGTCCAGTTTCCAGTTGATCTCCATGCGCCAAAGCCCGGACGTGGCCGTGGTCACCAACCTTTCCCCCAACCACCTGGACGTGCACAAGGATATGGAAGAGTATGTGCAGGCCAAAAAGAACATCTTCCTGCATCAGGACGGCTTTGGCCGCACGGTGCTCAACGCCGGCAATGCCATCACCGCCGGTTTTGCCTCCGAGGTGCGGGGGGATTGCTGGCTGTTCAGCCGGGCGGAAGCACCCGGCCGGGGGGCCTACTGCAACGGGGAAAGCATCTTCGTAAACGGCCAAAAGCTGCTGGACGTCAGCGAGATCAAGCTGCCCGGCTGGCACAATGTAGAAAACTACATGGCCGCCATCGCCGCTGCCTGGGGGGAGGTGGAGCCGGCGCATATGCGCCGGGTAGCCAGGGAATTTAACGGCGTCGAGCACCGCATGGAGTTTGTACGGGAACTGGACGGGGTAAAATACTATAACGACTCCATCGCCAGTTCCCCCAGCCGCACCATCTCAGGCACCCTCTCCTTTTATAAAGAAAAAATCGTGCTCATCTGCGGGGGCTACGATAAGCATATCCCCTACGAGCCGCTGGGCCCGGCCATCTGCCAAAAGGTAAAAACGCTGATCCTGCTGGGCGATACAGGGCCGAAGATCGAGGCGGCGGTGCGCGCCTCGGCCGCGTACCAGGCGGGCCGGCCGGAGATCCTGCACGCCGGCAATATGGGGGAGGCCGTGGCCCTGGCCCAGGCGGCCGCAGCCTCAGGGGACGTGGTTTCCCTGTCCCCGGCTTCCGCCTCCTTTGACCTGTACCCCGGTTTCGAGGCACGGGGCCGGCACTTCAAAGAACTGGTAAACGGGCTCTAAACAAAAAAGCCCCCCCAAAAAATAAGGGATAGGAAAAAAGAAAAAGAAATCAAAAAATTGCCATTAACAAAAGTAAGCACAAACAGTAATTAATAAATCAAGAAAAAAAGAAAATAAGCAAATAAGAAAAAACAAAACATCAACCCCCCCCCGTCCAAGGCAAAAGCCCCACGCGCCCCGCCAGGCGACCGCCCGCACAAAAGTTTTTGAAGATTGCTAAGGGACTTTTTCCAAAAAGTCCCTTAGCCCGCCGGAGGCAAAAAAACCACCCACCCCCGGCGAGGCCAAAAGCCCCACGCGCCCCGCCGGGCAAACGCCCGCACAAAAGTTTTTGAAGATCGCTAAGGGACTTTTTCCAAAAAGTCCCTTAGCCCGCCGGAGGCAAAAAAACCACC
>CANOFK010000019.1 GCA_947565265.1 uncultured Clostridia bacterium
ACGCCCTGCGGGCCGGGAAAAACGTGCTGTGCGAAAAGCCCGCCGCCCGCACCTACGCCGAGGCCCTGGAGATGCAGAAGGCCCAGCATGAAACCGGCAAGGTGCTGAACATCGGCGTGGTGAACCGGTTTAACGACAGCGTTAACCGCATTAAGCAGTATATTGACGCGGGCAAGCTGGGGGACATCCACCATGTGTACGCCAGCTTTAGGGCCCACCGCTCTATACCCGGGCTGGGCGGGGCCTTTACCACCAAGGACATTGCCGGCGGCGGCGCCCTCATCGACTGGGGTGTGCATTACCTGGATATTGTGATGTACTGCTGCGGCGACCCCAAGGTAAAGACTGTTTCCGGCGACACCTTCTGCAAGCTGGGCAAGGACATGAAGAACTACACCTATGTGGACATGTGGGCCGAGGCCAGCAGCGATAAGGAGAACGGCGTGTACGACGTGGACGACTCTGTTACCGGCATGATCCGCACCGAGGGGCCGGTCATCACCCTGAACGGCGCCTGGGCCCAGAACATCGGCGAGAGCGAAACCTATATTGACTTTATGGGGGACAAGGGCGGCATCCGCCTGCGCTACGGCAGCGACTTCACCTACTACACCGCGGAGAACGGCGCGCTGGTGGAGTATACCCCCCACTTTAAGATGCGCGACCACTTCCAGAACGAGATCGACGCGTTTGTGGACTGCGTTAAGACCGGGAAGAAACTGGCCTCCCACATCGACACGGTGATCATCACCGCGGAGATGATGCAGGCGATTTACGACTCTGCCGAACAGCACCGGGAGATTACCTTAGGGTAAGCAGGGTATGGCCAAAAATGATAACGCCCATGCCCGCCGGTTCTATGAGAGCCTGGCGCTGCTGGACCGGGACGCGGCCGTAGAGTTTGCGGAAAAGCACCCCCTCTCCAAGTCCGCCACGATGGAAAAGAAGTTTGCCTGGGCCAAGGCCCAGTGCGGGTTCCTGGAGGGGCGCTTTTCCCTGGAGGACATCGGGGACATCCGGGCCCGCTGCCACTGTGAGGCAGGGGCGGCTTTGGCGGCGCGTATGCGGGGGTACCTTGCCCAGGCGGCGGATCTGGCAGCGTTTGCCCGGCTCTTTAACGAAAAGGAGAAGTACGTAAGCCTGGAGGCCACAGAGGGCGGGCTGCTGGTGATTTACCCGGTGTGCTACTGCTCTTGCATAAAGCGGGTGGAGGAGCATATTTCCCGGACTTGGTGCCTGTGCACCCTGGGCCATGTGCGCGGCCTGTTTGGCCAGGTGCTGGGCCGGGAGCCCAGGGTGGAACTTCTGGAAACGATCAAGTCCGGCGGCCAGCGGTGTGTTGTTAAAGTCTATATGTGATATCTTACAAAGGAGGATCATTATGTATCATTACCCCATAGGCGTGTTGCTGGAGTCTTTCCAGATGGACGTACTAAAGGCCCTGGACAAGGCCAAAGAACTGGGCATGGCCGGTGTGCAGATCCGTGTGACGGACGGCGACCTGACCCCGGAGGCCCTGACCCCCGAAAAGCGGCGGGAACTGCTGAAGGAAGTGAAGGACCGGGGGCTGATCGTTTCCGCCCTGTGCGGGGACATTGGGGCCTTTGACAACCCGGAGATCAACCCGGGCCGGATTGAGCGGAGCAAGCGCATTGTGGATCTGGCCAAGGACCTGGAAACGGATATTGTGACCACCCACATCGGCGTGGTGCCGGAGGACAAGGCCCACCCCCGGTACGCCGTGATGCAGGACACCTGCGGGGAGCTGGCGGCTTACGCGGACCAGATGCAGGCCCATTTCGCCATTGAAACAGGCCCGGAAACGGCCGTGACTTTGAAGGGCTTTTTGGACGGGCTGCACTCTACCGGGGTGGCGGTGAACCTGGACCCGGCCAACTTTGTGATGGTGACCGGGGACGACCCGGTGCAGGCGGTGTATACGCTGAAGGACTATATCTTCCACACCCATGCCAAGGACGGCCGGCGGCTGCGGTACGTGGCGCCGGAGATCGTATACGGGCTGGCGGAGGAAGAGATGCTGGGCAGCAGCTCCTTTATCGAGCTGCCTTTGGGCGAAGGGGATGTGGACTTCCCCAACTACCTGAAGGCCCTGGACGAGATTGGCTACAAGGGCTTTTTGACCATTGAGCGGGAAGTGGGCGACGACCCGGCCGGGGATATTGCCACGGCGGTGAAGTTCTTGGAGAACCTGATAAAATAAGGCGGCACGCGCCGGGGCGCATAAAAAGTCTTGGAAGAATCGTAAGAAACTTTCTGAA
Organism: uncultured Clostridia bacterium; assembly: GCA_947565265.1. Taxonomy (GTDB): domain Bacteria; phylum Bacillota; class Clostridia; order Oscillospirales; family Acutalibacteraceae; genus Acutalibacter; species Acutalibacter caecimuris. The sequence goes on from CANOFK010000019.1 coordinate 2,280, forward strand.
GAAAGTTTTTTACGCCGCCGGAGGCGGCCATAGCCCCACGCTTACCCAAAACGGGAATACTGTGCCCCCTGGGCTTACGGCCAGGGGAAAGCTTACAGTATTCCCGTTTTTTTGCGCAAAGGCTTGTAAAATGGCGCAAACAGTGTTAAAATTCATATAGCCATGTGTTGGCAAAGTATGGTTTAGGAGGAATGAAAATGGACGAGGAAACTCTCAACCGGTCCCGGCTGGGGAACTTGCTGCGCAAGGGGTTCAGCCGGGCAAGGGCAAGCCTGCAAAAGTTTTTGACCATCAACCTGGGGGTACTGCTGTCGTCGCTGGGGGTGTACTTTTTTAAGTTCCCCAACAACTTTACAACAGGCGGGGTCAGCGGCCTATCCATTATATTGGGGCGGCTGGTGCCGGTGGCGTGGCTGTCGCCGGCCACGATGATGTGGGTCATCAACATGGTGCTGCTGGCGGTAGGCTTTATGTTTTTAAGCAAGGATTTTGGCTTTTGGACGGCCTATTGCAGCGTGGCCTTTTCGGCGGAAACCTGGCTGCTGGAAAAGCTGTGCCCGATGGAAACCCCGTTTACCGACCAGCCCCTTTTGGAGCTGTGCTTTGCCGTTATGCTGCCCGCGGTGGGGTCGGCGCTGCTGTTTAACAGCAATGCCTCTACCGGGGGGACGGACATAGTGGCCATGATACTGAAAAAATACACGGGCCTTGAGGACATCGGCAAGGCGCTGTTTGCCAGCGACGGGCTTATCGCCCTGTCCGCCTGCTGGATATTCGGGATGAAAACCGGGCTTTTCTCCCTGCTGGGCCTGTTTTTAAAGGCCTTTGTGGTGGACTCGGTGATCGAGAACATCAACCTGTGCAAGTTTTTCTCCATTGTCACCTCAAAGCCCCAGGAGATCTGCGACTATATCATCCACGATATGAACCGCAGCTCTACGGTGGTGGACGCGGTGGGGGCCTACTCCCACGTGGGCTGCAAGGTGGTGCTGATAGCCTGCCGCCGGGGCGAGGCGCTGCGGCTGCGGCAAAAATGCAAGCAGGTAGACCCCCAGTGCTTTATGTTTATCACCAATACCAGCGAGATTATCGGCAAGGGGTTCCGCACCGTATAGCGGGGGCTTGCCGGGGCGCCTTTGGGGGAGCCGGTTTACCGGGTATGCTTACAGGGTAGGATTTTATAATTTTTGAAAGGAGCGGATAACGATGGCTAACCCGTATAAGGAGGAATTTTGCCAGATTTTTCAGACCCATGTGACCCGCAGCGGCAGCGAAAAGCTGCTGGAATGGCTGGGCAGCAAGGACTTTTTTACCGCGCCGGCCAGCACCAAGTATCACTGTGCCTGCGAGTATGGGCTGGTGATGCACAGCATCAACGTATATAAGGTGCTGCGGGAGAAATACTTTGAGGAGGGCGACAGCGAGGAGAGCTTTGCCATTTGCGGGCTGCTGCACGACCTTTGCAAGGCCCAGTTTTACAAGGTGAGTACCCGCAACGTGAAAAACGACCAGACCGGCCAGTGGGAAAAAGTGCCCTTTTACACCACCGAGGACGCTTTCCCCTATGGGCACGGGGAAAAGTCTGTCTTTCTTATCGAGCGCTTTATTCGCCTGAAAACCGACGAGGCCGTGGCCATCCGCTGGCATATGGGCGGCTTTGACGAGGCCGTGAAGGGAGGCAGCTTTGCCATCAGCCAGGCCTACGACCGCTACCCCCTGGCCGTGAAACTCCACTTGGCTGACCTGGAAGCTACCTACCTGCGGGAACACGGCACCTCCGGCGGCAACCGCTAGGCGCTTTCTGCCTCCCCGGCACGGTTTTTGTGGGGCGCTGCCCCACGCCCCGTTTAAGAAACTTTTTGAAAAAAGTTTCTTAAAAATCTTCCAAAACTTTTGCGCGCGCGGGGGAGGGGGCAAATGCCGTTTGGCTTTTGGACGCGGAGGTAGGCTTTGGAGGAGTTTTTACTGTTTTACTTTTTTTCTTTTTCATTTTTTTGACAGGCGTATAGCATGGGGTAAGGATGAAAAAAGAAAAAAGTTTTTCGGGGAAGTTCTTATAAGTTGGCTGAAGGCTTTGGGAAGAGGAAAGCAGTGGGGCACCATAAAGTTTAGGGCCGCCCTTTTTAAAGGGCGGTGGGTCCAGGGCAAAGCCCTGGCGGGTCTGGGCGGAGCCCAGCGGGCCTGGGCAGAGCCCAGCGGGTCTGGGCGGAGCCCAGCGGGCCTGGGCAGAGCCCAGCGGGTTTGGGCAGAGCCCAGCGGGTTTGGGCGGGGCCCAGTGGAGCGAAAAAGGAAAGTGGGTGGGAGCATGGACGCGTTTGCAGCGTTTGACTTAACGAAGGCATATGGAGAGAACACGGCGCTACGGGGGGTAAACTTGCAGGTACCGGAGGGGGGCTCGATGGCCTGTGTGGGGCCGGAGGGCGCGGGAAAGACCACCCTTGCCCGGCTGATGGCGGGGCTGGGGCGGCCCAGTTCCGGGGGGTGCAGTGTGCTGGGGCTATCGCCGGCGCATGAATCGGCCAGGCTGCACGGGATGATGGGGGCGGTGCTGTACAGCGCAAAGCTGTACGGCAGCATGAGCCTTTGGGACAATATGCGTTTTTTTGCGGGGGCCCATTATGTGCCCAAAGACCAGGGCATAGAGCGGGCATCCTTTTTGCTGCACCGGCTGAACATATGGGACGAGCGGGACAAGCACCCCGGCCAGTTACCCACCGGGGTACTGAAACGGGCCGGGCTGGCCAGGGCGCTGATCCATTGCCCCAAGGTACTGCTGTTTGACGAGCAGGGGGCCGGGATGGACCTGGAAACCGCCGAGATGGTGCGGGGGCTGCTGCGGTATGTGATCCAGGAGGAGGGGGTGAGCCTGCTGTTTTGCACCAAAAACATGAACTACGCCCCCGGCGTGTGCAGCAGCTTTGCCCTGCTGGACAGGGGTGCGCTGATGGCGCGGGGCAGCATGGAGGCCCTGCGGGTAGGGGGCGGCGTGCGCCTGCGGGCTGCCCTGCGGCTGGCAGAGGGCCAACCGGGCCCTACGGGCTTTTACCAGCAAGAGGGCCTTTGGCAGCGGGAGATACAGGCGGAGGAGGAGATGCCCCGGCTGATCGCCCAGGCGGTGGCGGCAGGGGGCAGCCTGTACGAGGCCAGGGTGATACGCCCCAGCCTGGAAGAGATATACGCGGCCTACCTGGCCGGCGGACGGAGAAGGGAGGCATTTCATGGAACAACGGGCGAAACACGGACCGGCCCAGCGGGAGCGGAGCCCCCGGCCGGCAGCCCAGAAGGAGGGGAAAACCAGGCTGTTTTCCTCGGCGGAACTGCTGCTGGTGAAGAAGGACCTGGCGACCATTTGGGCTAAAAACAGCCAGCGGGCACTGCTGATCGTGCTGCCCATTGCGCTGGTGGTGATTATACCCGCGGTATACTTTGCGGCGATTTCCCTGCTGCCGGTAGAGCCAGGGGCCAGGCTGCCCCAGGCGCTGGCGGCCCTGCTGCCGGACTGGGCCGGGCGGTTGGACTACCGGCAGGGTTGGCTGGTGGCCTTTATCGACCTGCTATGCCCGCTGCTGTTTACCTGTGTGCCGATCTTGACGGCGGCGGCCTCGGCCAGCTATGCCTTTGTAAACGAGCGGGAGAGCGGCACCCTGGAAACGTTGCTGCTGACTTCCATGGACGTGAAGGCGGTGTTCAACGCGAAAGTGACCAACTGTACCATCCTTTCGGTGCTGATCTCCGGAGTGGCCTTTGTGGCGTTTGGGATTACGGCGGTGATTGCCGCGGTGTTTGCGGGGGTGCCCTGGTTCTTCAGCTTTGAGTGGCTGGTTTTGCTGGTGCTGGTAATGCCGGTGCTTTCCCTGTCGTCGGTGGTGTTTGTGGCGCTGATCGTCAACCGGGTGCACAGCACGGGGGAGTCGTTGCAGACCATGGGGTACCTGATCCTGCCGGTGGCGGCGCTGTATCTGGCGCAGTTTACGGGTATTTTGCGGTTGAACTGGCTGGTGCTGCTGGTTACGGCGCTGGTGCTGGGGGCAGCGGATGTGCTGCTGTTCAACCGGGCTGCCCGAAGCTTTACCCCGGAAAAGCTTTTGGCCGAGGATGAGCCGGGGTGAGGGGCGCCGGCAGCCCTAGCCGGGCCCTGGACAAGCCCCCCGGAAACGTCTATGATTAAGAAAAAGGGGGTGTGGCCATGGCAGAGGACTACAGGGCCTGTAGCGACCAGGCCCTGACAGAGAAAATACAGGCCGGCGCCCCGGAGGCTTTTGTGGAGCTGAGCGCCCGGTACCTGCAACTGGTGCGGGCCAAAGCCGGCCGTTTTACCGGGCCGGGTATGCCGGAGTGGGAGGACCTGGCCCAGGAGGGGTTTTTGGGCCTGTACACCGCCGCCCTTACCTTTGACGCCACCGCTGGCGCGTCTTTTGCCACCTACGCGGGGGTGTGCGTGTTCAACCGCATGGCCAGCGCCGCCCGCCGCCACCGCAGCTTGGGCAACCGCCCCCTCAACGAGTCCCTCCCGCTGGACTCTGCCGGGGATCTGCCCCAATCGATCGAGGGCCCGGAGGGCCTTTACGAACTGCGGGAAAGTTACGACCGGATGTGGCGGCGGATCGAGGCCGCCCTGACCCCCCTGGAACTACAGGCCCTGCGGCTGTACCTGCAAGGCTGCGGCCGGGAGGAGATCGAGGGGCAGGCGGGTATCCCCATCCGCCGGTTCCACAACGCGCTGCACCGGGTGCGGCTGAAACTGCGCAGGCTGTAAGCCTGGCTGTAGCCTGCCCTGCCATTTTCATTTGCAAGGAGGCGAACCTTATGCCGGAAGATAAGACCCTTACCTGCCGTTCCTGTGGCCGGGCGTTCCTGTTTACCGCTGCCGAGCAGGCTTTTTACGCCGAAAAGGGCCTGGCCAGCCAGCCCAGGCGCTGCAAAGAGTGCCGCCGCGCCCAGCAGGCCCGCCGGGCCAGGCAGACCCTGTACAAAGGCATATGCGCTGCCTGCGGCCGGGAGGCCCAGGTGCCCTTTTGCCCGGAGGAAACCCGGCTGATCTACTGCCGCGACTGCTACAGCCAGATGCAGGCAGAGCGCCGGGCCAACCGGAGCCACCGGGGCCGCAGGCCCTGAACCATAGCAAAAGGCAAGGCCCCCATCCCGCCGGGGGCCTTGCCTTTTATTTTTTTGCCTGCCAACCTTACCCCTGCCCGCCGTGATGCCTGTGCCGGTGCCCGGCGCCGTGGCCCTGGGCCCGGCCGGCATGGCAGCTTACATTCTGGTGGTTTTTGGCGCAGGTTTCCAGATTGGCCAGCATTTCGCAGCTTTTGCGCTCGTCGTCGCACAGTACCTCGATAAATACTTCCCGGCCCTGTTGCACATAGCCCTGTACCTGGTCGCTGGCCAGCAGCTTTTCCACGGCCTGGGTGTAGCCCATAAAGCGCAAGTCAACGGTTTCGGCCAGCATCTCGCCCTCCGGGTTGTTCCCCTTGGCCCCTACCACCATGCCAAAGCAGTTGACCTGTAGGTCCAGCTCCGGGTTTACCCGTATGCCGATGGCGGAAACCGGGGTGAAATACAGCCAGCCCTCTACGGCCAGCACCAGAAACAACGCGGCGGCAGCCAGGGCCCAGCGCACCGGGTGGCGGGCTTTGGGACGGCCGGCCGCCCGGGCCAGCACATAGGCCTGGGTACGGGCCTTCAGGGCCTCGCTGGCCTGCACCCGGTCCAGGGCGGTTTTCAGTTGGTTATCCAAAAGCTGTCACCTCCCAGCCGTTCTGCCAGCAGCTTGCGGGCCCTGGTCAGCAGCGTATAGACGGTATTGGGGTTCTTATGTAAAATCCGCCCGATTTCCGGCGCGGTGTAGCCCTCATAATAGTGCAGGTATACCACGTTGCGGTATTTCTCCGGCAAAGAGAGCACCGCCTCCAGCACCTCCCGCTCCTGGGTGCCGGTTGCGGCAGGCAGGTCTGCCAGCGCCTCCAGAGGCACGGTGCGGCTGCGGAATATGGTCTTTATCAGGTCTTTGCAGGCGTTTATGGTCACCCGGATCATCCATGCCCGCTCATGCTCCGGGTTTTCAAACACAGCAGAGCTAAGGACATACTTCAAAAATACGGTCTGAAATATGTCCTCCGAGTCAGCCTCGTTTTTAAGGTAGATCAAACAGATCCGCCGCACCAGGTCGGCGTACTGTTCGATGGCCCGGCTGGCCTCCTGCTCGCTGCGCATGGCTTTTAGCAGTGCTGCCCGCCGTGATGGCCTCCGCCATGATGGCCGCCGTTGCCGCCCCAGTTGCCGCCCCAGTTGCCGTTGCCATTACCGTTGCCGTTGCCGTTCCAGGTCCCGCAACTGCCGTGGGCGCCGCAGTGTTGCAGGCCGCAGGTGGGGCAGACGGCGCTGTTCAGGCAGCCGTTGCACGTGCCGTCCACGCAATTCCCGTTGCCGCAGTTGCCGTGGGAGCCGCAGTGCTGCAAGCCGCAGGTGGGGCATACGGCGCTACCCACGCAGGTGGGGCAGTCCGGGTAGGCATAGTTGCCGTCCTGGCAGTTGCCGTGGGCCTCGCAGTGGCGCAGGCCGCAGGTGCCGCAGAACACGCTGCCCCGGCAGTCGGCGCAACTGCTGTCTGCGCAGTGGGAATAGCGGTGGCCGGCCCCACCCTGGTGGATGGTTTGCAGCCCGGTGCAAATGCCCCGGCTGACGCTGTGGTGCCCGTTTTGATGGTAGGCCATGGCCCCGGTGGGCGCCAGTACCAGCAAAAGCATGGCCGCCAAAAGTGCCAATGTCTTTTTCATGATAAATCCCTCCAAATAATGTTGGCCGTTCCCGGTCTTACTTACAATACGAACCCCCACCCCAAAACCATTCATGGGCAAAAAATTTTTTTGAAAACTTTTCCGGCCCTTCCAATCCGGCCCTCCGCCGGGTGGTTGGCCGGACGGGCGCTTAACCCTCGCTAAGCGTTTATCCCTCGCTAAACCAGAGTTCAGCTCTCGCTAAACCAGAGTTCAGCTCTCGCTGAACTCTGACAGTAGCAGCCCCTCGTTGCGCTCCAGGGCCCAGTTGATGCTCCACTGGTTGGAGAACAGCAGCAGGTAGCGCCCCCGCAGGTCCTGCACCTTTTTGGTGTCAGAGGTCAGGTTCAGCTTTTTCAGGCCGCTTTCGTCCATATCCTCGTTGTCTATCCAGCGTATAAACGAATAGGGCAAGTTCTGCATGAAAATCTCCACATTGTACTCGTTCTCCATACGGTACTGGAACACGTCAAATTGCAGGCTGCCCACCACGCCCACGATCACTTCCTCCATGCCGGCCCCGATCTCCTGGAAGATCTGGATAGCCCCTTCCTGGGCGATCTGGTTGGCGCCCTTTACAAACTGTTTGCGTTTCATGGTATCCTTCTGGCGCACCAGGCTGAACAGCTCCGGGGCAAAGGTGGGTATGCCCTCAAAGCGGATCTTCTTCCCCGGCGCGCACAGGGTGTCGCCAATGGAGAACACCCCTGGGTCAAACACGCCGATGATATCCCCCGCGTAGGCTTCCTCAATGATCTCCCGGCTCTGGGCCATCAGTTGCTGGGGCTGGCTCAGTTTCATCCGCCGGCCCCCCTGGACGTGCTCTACCTCCATGCCCTTCTCAAACCGGCCGCTGCAAATGCGGATAAAGGCGATGCGGTCCCGGTGGGCCTTGTTCATGTTGGCCTGTATCTTAAACACAAAGGCGGAAAACGCCGGGTCAAAGGGGTCTATCAGCGCGCCGCCGGCGGTGCGGGGCAGGGGCGGGGTGGTCAGCCGCAAAAACGCCTCCAAAAAGGGCTCTACCCCAAAGTTGGTAAGCGCGGACCCAAAAAATACCGGCGAAAGCTTGCCGTGGCGCACCTTGTCCAGGTCGAATTCATACCCCGCCCCGTCCAAAAGCTCTACATCGTCCTGCAAGGCGCCGTACAGGTAGGGGCCGATGGCGGGCTCCAAAGCCGGGTCGTCCAGGGTAAAGTCCTGCTCCTGCACCTCTCGGCGGCCGGTGCCGCTCTCTTCGGGCTCAAAGCGCAGCACCCGGCCTTTCTCCCGGTCGTACACGCCCTTAAAATCCACCCCGCTGCCAATGGGCCAGTTCATGGGGTAGGTGCCAATGCCCAGTTCCTTCTCGATCTCGTCCAGCAGGTCGTAGGGGCTGCGGGAGTCCCGGTCCATCTTGTTGATGAAGGTGAATATGGGGATGTCCCGCATGACGCACACTTTAAACAGCTTGCGGGTCTGGGCCTCTACGCCCTTGGAGGCGTCGATTACCATCACCGCCGAGTCCGCCGCCATCAGCGTGCGGTAGGTGTCCTCCGAGAAATCCTGGTGCCCAGGGGTGTCCAGTATGTTGATGCAGTAGTCCCCGTACTGGAACTGCATCACCGACGAGGTAACGGAGATAC
>CANOFK010000020.1 GCA_947565265.1 uncultured Clostridia bacterium
CTGGGTTTCTTTCTGGGGGCAGTTGTCGGATTAGTCAATGCTCATCACTCCCATTGGCTTTCCCTGCAAAGGGAAAGCCATTTTTATTGCGGGGGGTATACCCCCCAAAAAACGTGCCACGGTCCCGAAAATAAACTTGGCGCTCCCTCCTAACCTTTTGGTGAATATAACGGCGGTTCCCGGCTCGGCCGGCCCCGCCAGGGAGAAAACCTCTCCGCATTCGGCTATATAACGATTTTGCCTGGTTACATAGCCATCTCACATGGCTATAATACCATACCGCACACATAAATGCAAGCAAAATAAGAAATTTCTCTAAAAAAATTGTAAACTATGCTGCCCCGGCACCAAAATATACCTGAAATCCCCCGGCGTTACGCAAAATTTTTGCCGCTTCCTCCAGCAGGAAAATCCACAAAATTCCGCCCGGGCGCTTGCTATTTCTCCATTTTTAGAGTATACTGGCACTGGAACACCACTCTTGTTTTCTGAAAGGAAGAATCGGACCATGCCTTTTATTGATGTAAAAGCAAGCTGCCCCATCTCCCCCCAGCAGGAAGAGCGCCTAAAAAGCGGGCTTGGGCAGGCCATCGGGCTCATCCCCGGCAAAACGGAAGAAAGCCTCATGCTGCGCTTTACCGGCGGGTGCCATATGTGGTTTGCCGGCAGCCAAGAGGGCCCCATCGTAATGGCCGACGTGGCCATTTACGGCAGCACCGGCCCTGAGGATTTCCAGGCATTTGGCGCCCAGGCCGTCAGCCTGCTAAAAGAGGCGCTAAACGCCAAACAGGTGTATCTCAAGCTGGCCCAAACCACAAACTGGGCCTGGTAGTCTGCCTTTTCCGGTGAGAACGGCAGGCTCTTTTCAATATTCGTCATAGACTGTGAACGGTTTATGACTATAACAATACCACAACTCACGCCCGGATAACAGTTACAAAATTACTACAATTTGCCGGAACACCTGTTCTCCCCTACGAATACCTGTGGAAAACTATATAATATTATTAGAAAAGGATGTTGATTTATGCCAAACAGGAAAGTCGCCCTGATCATGGGCAGCGACAGCGACCTGCCGGTGGTTGCCCCCGCCAAAAAGCGCCTGGAAAGCCTGGGCGTCCCGGTAGAGGCCCACGTCATCTCCGCCCACCGCACCCCGGAGGCCGCGGCCGAGTTCTCCCAGAACGCCCGGCAAAACGGGTTTGGGGCCATCATCGCGGCAGCGGGCAAGGCAGCCCACCTGGCCGGCGCCCTGGCCGCCCACACCACCCTGCCGGTCATCGGCATCCCCGTCAAATCCTCTACCCTGGACGGGCTGGATGCCTTGCTCTCCACCGTGCAGATGCCCAGCGGCGTGCCCGTGGCCACCGTGGCCATTGACGGCGCGGACAACGCCGCCCTGCTGGCCGCGCAGATCCTTGCAGTGGAAGACAGCGCGCTGGCCGAACGCCTGCAACAACTGAAAGACGGGATGAAACAGGCCGCCATCGACAAGGACAAAGCTTTACAGTCAAAGGAATGGTAAGGGCCCACCCAGGCTGGCCCTACGGAAAGGATGGAACATCACCATGAAAAAGACTATTATGAGGAAGTACGCCCGGCTGGCAGTACAAAAGGGTGTAAACCTGCACAAGGGGCAGGGGGCTGTTATCCATGCCAGCGTCAGCGAGCATACCTTTGCCGAAATGGTGGCCGAGGAGGCTTACCGGGCCGGTGCCAAATGGGTGCGCATCGAGTGGAACGACCAGGCCCTTACCCGGCTGCATTACCGCCACGCCAGCGCCGCCTGGCTTGGCAAGGTGGAGGACTGGGAGGCGGAAAAGGCCCGGCTCAACGTCCGGGAACTGCCCTGTATGATCTCCATCGCCTCCGCGGACCCGGACGGCATGAAGGGCATCAACCCGGCCAAGCTGCAAAAAAGCATCATTGCCCGCAGCCGGGTGCTCAAGCCCATCAGCGACGAGATGGAGAACAAGTACCAGTGGACGGTCGTGGCCGTGCCCTCCAAAGCCTGGGCCAAAAAGGTTTTCCCCGGCGAGCGCACCAGCGCCGCGGTAGAAAAGCTTTGGCAGGCCATCTTGCAGGCCGTGCGTGTAACCGAGGACAACGACCCCGCCGCCGAGTGGGACCGGCACAACGAAACCCTGCGGGGCAAGTGTGAAAAGCTGAACGCCCTGGATCTGGACTACCTGCACTACCGGTCCCCAGGCGGCACAGACTTCAAGTGCTGGCTCATCCCCGGCGGCAAGTGGCACGGTGGCTGCGACACCCTGCCCAACGGCAAGGTCTATAACCCCAATATGCCCAGCGAGGAGGTATTCACCTCCCCCCTGCGGGGCAAGTGCGAGGGTACGGTGGTTTCCACCCTGCCCCTCTCCTACCAGGGCACGGTCATCCCCCGGTTTTCCATGGATTTCAAAGACGGCCGGGCCGTGGCCGTCCACGCCGAAGAGCACCAGGAACTGCTGGAGAAGATGATCACCATGGACGAAGGCGCCGCCATGCTGGGCGAGTTGGCCTTGGTGCCGGACGATTCCCCCATCTCCAACGCGGGCATTTTATTCTACAACACCCTCTTTGACGAGAACGCCGCCTGCCACATCGCCATGGGCCGGGGGTTCAACGAAACCATCGCGGGCTTTGCGGATATGAGCCGGGAGGAGCTGCAAAAGGCAGGCATCAATGACTCCCTGATCCATGTGGACTTCATGATCGGTTGCAAAGAGCTGGACATCACCGGCTATACCCGGGACGGCCGGGAGGTCGCCATTTTCCGCCAGGGGAATTGGGCGATCTGAAAGCCCCCCGCCCCCCGTTCACACTTTTTAGACCGTTAGGAAGGAGTTTCCCTTTATGCATACTGACCAGAACAGCCTCTCCCCCCAGGAGGGGCAGCCCCTAAAAAGTTTCAGCGACAGCTACAAAGCCGCCGGTGTGGATGTAACCGCGGGCTATGAATCGGTGGAGTTGATGAAAAAGCACGTGGCCCGCACCATGATCCCCGGCGTGGTTTCCGGTATCGGCGGGTTCGGGGGCCTCTTTGCCCCGGACCTCTCCGGCATGAAAGAACCCCTGCTGGTTTCCGGCACCGACGGCGTGGGCACCAAGCTGAAGATCGCCATGTTGCTGGACAAGCATGACACCATCGGCATTGACGCGGTGGCCATGTGCGTCAACGATGTTATCTGCTGCGGGGCCAGGCCCCTGTTCTTCCTGGACTACATTGCCTGCGGCAAAAACTACCCGGAGAAGATCGCCTCCATCGTGGCCGGCGTGGCCGAGGGCTGCGTCCAGGCCGGCTGCGCCTTAATCGGCGGCGAAACCGCCGAACATCCAGGCATGATGCCCGCCGGCGACTACGACCTGGCCGGCTTTACCGTAGGCGTGGTAGACCGGGAAAAAGCCATTGACGGCAGCCGCCTGGCCCCCGGCGACGTGCTGTTGGGGGTCAAGTCCTCCGGCGTGCACTCCAACGGGTTCTCCCTGGTGCGCAAGGTCTTTGGCATCGGCAAAATGGAGGGCGCCGGGGAAGACTCCCTGGTAGGCGCGGCCATGGGCCTGGCCGTGTCCGTGGCCAAAATGATCCAAAACGACCGGGAGATCGTAAACCGCCACTATGACGAACTGGGCTGCACTTTGGGCGAGGCCCTGCTCACCCCCACCCGCATCTATGTCAAGGCCGTGCTGGCAGCCATCGGGGCCGCGGATGTAAAAGCCATCAGCCACATCACCGGCGGCGGGTTTTACGAGAACATCCCCCGTATGCTCACCCCCGGCCTCACCGCCAAAATCGAGAAAGCCGCCGTCCCCGTGCTGCCGGTTTTCCAGCTCATCCAGAAAACCGGCCATATCCCGGAGCGGGATATGTTCAACACCTTTAACATGGGCGTGGGCCTGTGCATGGCCGTTTCCAAAGAAACCGCCGGCGCCGCCCTCCTCGCCCTGCAAGCCGCGGGCGAAGAGGCTTTTGTGCTGGGCGAGGTCGTCCCCGGTGAGGAGGGCGTGGTCCTATGGTAAAAATCGGCGTGCTTGTTTCCGGCGGGGGTACCAACCTCCAGCAGCTTATTGACGCCCAGCAGGCCGGCCGGCTGGGCGGCGGGGAGATCGTCACGGTCATCTCCAGCAAGCCCGGCGTCTACGCCCTGGAACGGGCCCAAAAAGCCGGCGTCGAGGCCCTCACCCTCAGCCGGAAGGACTACCCGGACGTAGAAACCTACAGCCAGGCCCTTATCGCCGCCCTGCAAGCGCGGGGGGTCGGGCTGGTGGTGCTTTCCGGGTTCCTCACCATCACCAGCGACAGCTTTGTCCGGGCCTTCCCCAACCGGGTGATGAACGTGCACCCGGCCCTGCTGCCGGCCTTTGGGGGCAAGGGCTTTTACGGCCTGCACGTCCATGAGGCCGTCCTCCGCCGGGGCTGCAAGCTGACCGGCGCCACGGTACATTTTGCCAATGAGGTATGCGACGGCGGGCCCATCATCCTGCAAAAAGCGGTAGAGGTCCAGGCGGGCGACACCCCCGAAACCCTGCAGCAGCGGGTGATGGAGCAGGCTGAATGGCAACTGCTGCCAGAGGCCGTGTCCCTGTTCTGCCAGGGTCGGCTTCGGGTGGAGGAAGGCCTCGTGCACATCGCCCCACCGGCAGGAGGATAACCCATGAAAACCAAAGACGCCGCCATAGGGCGGTTCCGCCTGGATGCCCCCATCCAAAGGCCCCTATCATGAAAGGAGTTGCCAGCATGAAAGCCATCAGCATTTTTGAGGATTTGAAAGGGAACAGCTACCCCGGCCGGGGCATTGTCATCGGCCTGGGCGAGGACGGCAAAACCGCCGTTACCGCCTATTTTATCATGGGGCGCAGCGTCAACAGCCGCAACCGGGTATTTGTGGCCGAAGGGGACAATATGCGCACCCAGGCCCATGACCCCGCCCTGCTCACCGACCCCTCCCTGGTCATCTACTACCCGGTACGCCACTTCCCCGGCGGGATGATCGTCACCAACGGCGACCAGACCGACACCATCGCCGAATACATCGCCGCCCACCCGGATTGCCCCCTGTCCGGGGCCTTTATGCAGGCCCTGCTTACCCGCACCTTCGAGCCCGACCCGCCCCTGTATACCCCCCGCGTTTCCGGCGTTATAGACTTGAAAAACGGCGGAGCCTACTGGCTCTCCATCCTAAAGTCCACCGCCGGCGACCCCGCCGCGGCCCAGCGGCAGTTCTTCAGCTACCAGCCCCTGCCGGGCCTTGGGCACTTCATCCACACCTACCGGTGCGACGGCGACCCCGTGCCCTCCTTCCAAGGCGAGCCCAAGCCCGTGGCCATCACCGGCGATATCGGCAGCTTTACCACCGCCCTCTGGGACAGCCTGAACCCCGACAACAAAGTGTCCCTCTTCGTGCGCTATATCGACCTGGCCTCCGGCCAAAGCGATACCCGCATCGTCAACAAGAACCAGTAAGCCGGCCTTTTCGGCCTTCCCGGTCGTCCCGCCGCTGTGGGGCCTCCGGCGGCCGGGGCTTTGCCCCGGACCCCACTTAAGAAACTTTCTGTAGAAAGTTTCTTAAGGATCTTCAAAGACTTTTACAGGGGCCGGGCAAATGTTTTCTCCCGTTTTAGCCCGGTTTATCCCCGTTTTCGCTTGGATTTTTATTTTTTCTTATATTTTTCTATTATTTTTTTCTATTTTTCATTTCGTCTTTATTTCGTTTTTCATTTTTTGTTCTTTCACTCTCTTTTCCTTTTTTCTCTTCTTTTTGTTTTCCTCTTCTTTTGCCCTTTTGCCTTTTATTCTTTTTTCTGATTTCCCTTGCCCTTCCCCCTTCCCCGCTTTTCTTCTTTCCTTTAATTTAATGAAAGGTCGTGCGTTTATGGCTAGCGAGATTTCCCTGAAGTATGGCTGCAACCCCAACCAAAAACCCTCCCGCATCTTCATGAAGGAGGGCCAGCTACCCGTGCAGGTGCTCAACGGCAAGCCCGGCTATATCAATTTTTTGGATGCCTTCAACAGTTGGCAACTGGTGCGGGAGTTAAAAGCCGCCACCGGCCTACCCGCGGCAGCCTCCTTTAAGCACGTAAGCCCGGCGGGCGCGGCGGTGTACGTGCCCCTTTCCGACACCCTCAAAAAAATCTATTTTGTGGATGACCTGGAACTCTCCCCCATTGCCAGCGCCTATGCCGCTGCCCGGGGCGCGGACCGTATGTCCTCCTATGGCGACTGGGCCGCCCTCTCCGACGTGTGCGACAAGGAAACCGCCACCCTACTGGCACGGGAGGTTTCCGACGGCATCATCGCCCCCGGCTACACCGAAGAGGCCCTGGCCATCCTCAAAACCAAGCGTAAAGGCAACTACAACGTGGTGCAGGTCGACGAAACCTACGTGCCCGCCCCCATCGAGCACAAGGACGTGTTCGGCATCACCTTCGAGCAGGGCCGCAACGAGCTGAAAATCGACGAGTCCCTTTTAAACGACCTGCCCACCGCCAACAAAACCCTGAGCCCGGAGGCTAAACGGGACCTGGTCGTTTCCCTGATCACCCTGAAGTACACCCAGTCCAACTCCGTGTGCTACGTGAAAAACGGCCAGGCCATCGGCGTAGGCGCGGGCCAGCAAAGCCGTGTCCACTGCACCCGCCTGGCAGGCAATAAGGCCGATAACTGGTACCTCCGCCAGTCCCCCCAGGTGCTGGGGCTGCCCTTTAAGCCGGACATCCGCCGGCCGGACCGGGACAACACCATCGATGTGTATATCTCCGATGACTACATGGACGTGCTGGCCGACGGCCAGTGGGAGAACTTCTTTACCGTAAAGCCGCAGCCCTTTACCCGCGAGCAGCGCCGGGCCTGGCTGGACGGTATGTCCGGCGTGGCCCTGGGTTCCGATGCCTTCTTCCCCTTTGGGGACAATATCGAGCGGGCCCACAAGTCCGGCGTGGCGTTCATCGCCCAGCCCGGCGGCTCCATCCGGGACGACAACGTGATCGAGGCCTGCGATAAATACGGCATCGCCATGGCCTTTACCGGCATCCGGCTGTTCCACCACTAAGCCCATGCGCAGGGCTATTTTCTGGGACTTCGACGGCACCCTGACCACCGGCGAGCCCACCTGGCGGTTCTGTCTGGTTCGGGCCCTGGGGCCTTTGGCAGAGCGGTACGGTGTCACCGAGGAGGCCTTGCGGCCCTTCCTTTGTACCGGTTTCCCCTGGCACCCGGACGGCGACAGCAGCCTTACCGGGGAGCGGTTCTGGCAGGCGCTGTATAGCCGGTTTTCGGCCGCCCTTATAGGTTGCGGGGTCCCCGAACCGGCTGCCGGCACCGCCGCCCGCCGGGTGCGGGAAATCGTGCAGGACAAAACGCTGTACCATGTGCGCCCGGATGCCGCCGCTACCCTGGCCGTCTGCGCCTATCAGGGCTGGAAAAACTACATCCTCACCAATAATTTCCCCGAATGGGAAAGCCTGCTCGGCCGGCTGGGCCTGCGGCAGTTTTTCTCCGGGATTGTGGTTTCCGGGGTGGTCGGCGCCAGCAAGCCGGAGGAAAAAATCTTCCGTATCGCAGAGCGGGTGGCCAACTTCCCCTCCCTCATCTGGATGGTCGGCGACAACCCCCAGGCCGACATAGCCGGGGGCCTGGCCGCCGGCTGGCACACCGCCCACCTCTCCCGGCCCGGCGCCCCCCGCTCCGGGGCCGAAGTCACGGTAAGCAGCCTGACAGAGCTGCTGCGGTATCTCCCCAGGACATAGGGAGAAGGCATATTCGGTATATTCACCATATTCAACCATATAGAAAGGACTGTGTTCGCTATGAAAATATTGGTTGTCGGCAGCGGCGGCCGGGAGCACGCCATTGTCCGCAAACTGCGGGAAAGCCCTTTGGTCGAGGCCGTTTTCTGCGCGCCGGGCAACGGCGGCATTGCCCAGGACGCGGTTTGCTGCCCTGTGGGCGCAATGGACAAGGAAGGTATGCTGGCCCTTGCCCGGGAAAAGGCCGTGGACCTGGTGTTCGTGGCCCCGGACGACCCCCTGGGCGCGGGCATGGTAGATTACCTGGAGGCCGGCGGGTTCCTCTGCTACGGCCCCAACCGCCTGGCCGCCCAAATCGAAAGCAGCAAGGTTTTCTCCAAAAACCTGATGAAACAGTACGGCATCCCCACCGCGGGCTACGCGGTGTTTGACGATCCCGCCGCCGCGCTGGCCCACATCAAAGCCCAAAACCAGTACCCCGCCGTGATCAAGGCAGACGGCCTGGCCGTGGGCAAGGGCGTATTCATCGCCCAAAACCAGCAGGAGGCCGCCGGCGCCCTGCACAGCCTGATGGAGGACAAAGTTTTCGGCGATTCCGGCAGCCGGGTGGTGGTGGAGGAATTCCTCACCGGCCCGGAGGTCACGGTACTGGCCTTTACCGACGGCAACGTCCTGTGCCCCATGGTGTCCTCCATGGACCACAAGCGGGCCTTCGACGGCAACCGGGGCCCCAACACCGGGGGCATGGGCACCATTGCCCCCAGCCCCCTCTACACCCCGGAAATCGCCGCCCAGTGCATGGACTCCATCTTCCTGCCCACCATGCAGGCCATGAACGCCGAGGGCCGCCCCTTTAAGGGCTGCCTGTATTTTGGGCTCATGCTCACCCCCCAGGGCCCCAAGGTCATTGAGTACAACAGCCGTTTCGGCGACCCGGAGGCCCAGGTGGTGCTCCCCCTGCTGGAAACAGACTTTGCCGAAATCGTACTTGCCACCGCAAAAGGCACCCTGGGCGATGTAGATATCCGCTGGTCCGGCGATGCCTGCGCCTGCGTCATCCTGGCCAGCGGCGGCTACCCCGGCAGCTATGAAAAGGGCAAAGAGATCGCCGGGCTGGACGCCCACGGCCAGGCGGCGGGCGTCACCGTGTACCACGCGGGCACCGGCTGGGAAGAGGGCCGTTTCCGCACCAACGGGGGCCGGGTGCTGGGCGTCACCGCCAAAGCCCCCACGCTGGCCGCCGCCCTGGAAAAATCCTATGCCGCCATAGAGAAAATCTCCTTCGAAGGCAGCTTTTACCGCAAAGACATCGGGCAGATCCGGTAATCCCCCGGCTTGCCCCCTATTTTATGAAAGCAGGTAATCACTATGAAAGCACCCATTACTTTTGCCATCGCGGGCTTTGGCGACCGGGGCAGCACCTATGCCTCCATGCAGTCGCTGTTCCCCGGGCGCATGAAGATCGTCGCCGTAGCGGACCTGAACCCCGGCAAGGTAGAAAAGGCCAAAGCCCTCTATGATATCCCCGCGGAAAACTGCTTTGCCAGTGCCGAGGAGATGCTCCGGCAGCCCCGCCTGGCCGATGTGATGATCGTTTCCACCATGGACCGCCAGCACGTAGGCCATGCCCTGCCCGCTTTAGAGCAGGGCTACCATGTGCTCATGGAAAAGCCCATCTCCCCGGACCTGGGCAAGTGCCGGGAGATCCTGGCAGCCTCGGCGGCCCACCCAAACCAGTATGTCATCCTCTGCCACGTGCTGCGGTACACCCTGTTCTACAATACCCTCAAAGATCTGCTGGACAGCGGCAAAATTGGCGATGTTGTCAGCATCTGCGCCAACGAGAACGTGGGCTACTGGCACCAGGCCCACAGCTTTGTCCGGGGCAACTGGCGCAACGCGGATCAGACCAGCCCCATGATCCTGCAAAAATCCTGCCACGATATGGACATCCTCACTTGGCTGATGGGCAAAAAGTGCAAGGCCGTGTCCTCGGTGGGCGGCATCCATCTGTTTAAGGAGGAGATGGCCCCTGCGGGCTCCACCCCCTACTGCCTAGGGGGCTGCCAGGCCAAAGAAGGCTGTATTTTTGACGCGGAGAAAATCTACCTCACCAGCGAAAAGACCGGCCTGCTCAACGGCAGCAGTTGGATCAGCTCCGTGCTCAGCGTCGAGAACACCCCTGAATCCACCCGCAAGGCCCTGGAGCAAGGCCAGTACGGCCGCTGCGTGTTCCGCTGCGACAACAACGTGGTCGACCACCAGCAGACCAACCTGCTCATGGAGGGCGGCAGCACCGTCAGCTTTACCATGTGCGCCTTTACCGAGGACTGCTACCGCTACTTCAAGGCCATGGGCACCAAAGGGGAAATCGAGGCGGACATGAAGTCCAACACCATCCGGGTGCGGTTGTTCGGCCAAGGGGAAGAAACCATCGACCTGAAAACCCTCTCCGGCGACCTCAAGGGCCACGGCGGTGGCGACAGCGGCATCATCTCCGACTTCCTGGATATGCTCCTCGACGGCGCCGCCCCCACCCAGCGCACCACCACCCTGCAAAACTCTATGGAGAGCCACTACATCGCCCTGGCCGCCGAGGAATCCCGCTTGGCCGGCGGCCGCCTGGTCGACCTGGCCGGTTTCCGGGCTCGGTAACGCCCCTTTTGGGCCTGCAAGCCTCCTTACGGTCGCCTCCGGCGGCCTGCAAGCCTCCTTACGGTCGCCTCCGGCGGCCTGCAAGCCTCCTTACGGTCGCCTCCGGCGGCCTGCAAGCCTCCTTACGGTCGCCTCCGGCGGCCTGCAAGCCTCCTTACGGTC
>CANOFK010000021.1 GCA_947565265.1 uncultured Clostridia bacterium
GATTCACCTGGGTAGCCTGGAGCACATCAGAGAGGAAGTAGTCAATATTGGTGCTGATAAGCTGCTTGTTGGCCTGGTACTCGGTGCCAAACACCATTTCACGGGCTGCATCCAGCTTTTCCTCCGGGGATAATTTCTGGTGGGCCGAGCTAAGTTCGGCCTCACCGATCTCCGCAGGCAGGGCGGTCAAGTGCATACCCTCCGCCTCGGCGGCCAAGCGCATGGCATAAATTTCCCGTTCCGTCAGCCGGTTGGAGAAATCTAAGGCTGCCTGTAAGAAGTCCCCGGCCTGTAGGCTTGCCTGGCCGCCCAGATCTTCCAAAGCCTGGTCCCGGCGGTGGGTGACATTGACCTCGGTAAAGTAGTTTTTGGCATAGGTAGGATCCAGGGTCACGGTAAACATCCGTACCTGGTCGGTAAGGTAGTCAGAACCGTCGGAAACCAGGGCGGCATTCTGCTGGCAACGGATGTATAAGTCGGTGGCAGCCACCATAGACCGGTAGTTTTGTGCGGCCCGGAAGGTTACAGCCAGCAGGGTGATATACAGCACACAGGAGATAAGGATCATCAGCAGGTTCAGCGTGCGTACCTTCACACCTTTAACGGGCCTTTTCCGTGGGGCAGGGGTATGTAACATTTCCATGGTTTGTCAACTTCCTCTCCGGCGGCAGTTTCCGCCCTGCTTTAGCGCATATGGCCGGTAGCCCTGGGGCCGGGCCCAAACACGTTCCGGCCCTCTTTCCCTGTTTCCCCGGCAAGGTCAACAACGGCACTTTGGGGAATACAAAGGGCTACCCTTATTATAGCCTGTTTTGGCCCGTTTGGGTAGCCCCTTTCGCTATTTTTTTGTGGCGATGCCCCTGTACCGCCGGGCTGCCTGCTTGGGCCTTTGGGCACAAAGGCTTATATGCTGAACATCAGCGCAGCGTAGGTGGGGTAGGGCCAATGTCCGGCGGAAACGCCCCGCTCCATTTCGTCTACCGTGGCCCGCAGGCGTTCCATCGCGGGGATGACCTCATCCCGGTAATGGGTGGCCACAGTAAGGATATTCTCGCTTTGGGTACGGGGATCCCGCAGCAGATCCTCCAGTTCGCCGGTCTGGGCAAAGGCCCGGTCTATCAGGCCGGAGAGGGATTCTATCAGGCTGGTTTCCGCCATACAGGGCAGGCCAGCCAATACCTGCCGCTTGGCGGCTATCCCTTGGGCCAGCGTAGCCACGTAGCCGCTCACCGCAGGCAAAACCTCCTGCCGTACCATGCCGGCCATGGTCAGGCTCTCAATGTTAAGGGTCTTAACGTACTCCTCCATGATCGTTTCGTACCGGGCCTCCATCTCGGCCTCAGTGTAAATTTTATGGCGTAGGAACAATTCCACGTTTTTCTGATCCAGGTACCGGGGCAAAGCGTCTACGGTAGTGCGCAGGTTCAAAAGGCCCCGGCGCCTGGCCTCCTCCACCCACTGGGCAGAGTAGCCGTCCCCGTTAAAGATGATGCGTTTATGTTCTGCCGTTACTCGGCGTACCAAAGCGGTCACGGCGGCGGGAAGGTCCTTAACGCCGGTAAGCTCCTCGGCAAACTGCCGCAGCTCCTCAGCCACAATGGTGTTCAGCATGATGTTGGGGCAGGCGATGGAAATGGCCGAGCCCAGGGAGCGGAACTCGAACTTATTGCCTGTAAAGGCAAAGGGGGAGGTACGGTTCCGGTCGGTGGTATCCTTGCTGAAGTCCGGCAGCACCCGCACACCGGTTTGCAGCTTTTTCTCCTCTACGCATTGGTAGGGCACGCCCTCCTCTATGGCCTGTAGCACAGAGGTGAGTTCATCTCCCAAAAACATGGAAATAATGGTCGGCGGGGCCTCATTGGCGCCCAGGCGGTGGTCGTTGCCTGCCGAAGCCACGGAGATACGCAGCAGATCCTGGTATTCGTCCACGCCCTTGATGACCGCAGCCAGAATCAGCAGGAAGGGCAGGTTCTCCCAGGGGCGGGGGCCGGGATCCAGCAGGTTCTTGCCCGTGTCGGTAGAGAGGGACCAGTTGTTGTGTTTGCCGCTGCCGTTCACCCCGGCAAAGGGCTTTTCATGCAGCAGGCAGACTAGGCCGTGGCGGTCAGCCACATTTTTCATCAATTCCATAGTCAACTGGTTGTGGTCGCAGGCAATATTGGTGGTGGTGAAGATGGGGGCCAGTTCGTGTTGGGCGGGGGCTACCTCGTTGTGCTTGGTTTTTGCCAGTACCCCCAGTTTCCACAGTTCCCGGTCCAGGTCACGCATAAAGTCAGCCACACGGGGCTTGATGGCCCCGTAGTAGTGATCCTCCAACTCCTGGCCCTTAGGCGCCTTCGCCCCAAAAAGGGTGCGGCCGGTGAACATCAGGTCCCGGCGCTGATTGTACAGTTCTTTATCAATAAGGAAATACTCCTGTTCCGGCCCTACGGTGGTAATGACCTGCTGGGTCTTATCGTCGCCAAACAGCCGCAGGATGGCCAATGCCTGGGTGCTTAGGGCCTCCATGGACCGGAGCAGGGGGGTCTTTTTGTCCAGCACTTCGCCGCTATAAGAACAGAACGCCGTGGGTATGTACAGCGAATCGCCCTTTACAAAAGCGTAAGAGGTAGGGTCCCAGGCAGTGTAGCCCCTGGCCTCAAAGGTGGCCCGCAGCCCGCCGGAGGGGAAGGAGGAGGCGTCCGGCTCACCCTTAATCAGTTCTTTGCCGGAAAACTGCATGATAACCCGGCCGTCACTGGTAGGGGAGATAAAGCTGTCATGCTTTTCGGCGGTAATGCCGTTCAGGGGCTGGAACCAGTGGGTAAAGTGGGTGGCGCCCAACTCTACGGCCCAGTCTTTCATGGCGCTGGCCACGGCGTTGGCCACGGTGATATCCAGTTCTTTGCCCTCATCGATGGTCTTGCGCAGGGACTTATACACGTCTTTGGGCAGACGCTCCATCATCACGTCGTCATTAAAAACGGCGCTGCCGAACAGTTCCGGCACAGATTTGCGGTTTTCAGAACAGCTTCCCATAATCATGACCCCTTTATTCAAAACTTTTAGGGTATGCGCATAGGCGGCACAGCGCCGGAATGCCTAGAACCACCCCATTTTATTGGTACATTTTAATCCTATGCAAATGATTTGTCAACGGGTACAACAAAAAATATTGGGCCGGGTAAAGGAAAGGCCGGGCCTATGCCGGCCGCATGAAAAAAAGTAAATTCCCTCTTGCACTCCGGGCCGGTTTCTAGTACAATAATAGATTGAATAGGAGTGGCTAAAACGACGGCCAAGGAAACAGAAAGGATGTGCTGCGCATGGAGCATACGGGGAAAACGGCGTATCTGGTATTGGAAAACGGAAAGGTCTTTCAGGGCAGGCGGTTTGGGGCCTGCGGCGAGTTAATGGCGGAGGTGGTGTTCACGACCGGCATGACAGGCTATTTGGAAACCATCACCGACCCCAGCTATTGGGGGCAGATCGTAGTGCAGACCTTCCCGCTGATTGGGAACTATGGGGTCATCCCTGCTGATTTTGAGAGCAAATTGGTGGGGCCAAAGGGGTATATCGTGAAATCCTGGTGCCAAGCGCCTTCTAACTTCCGTTCAGAGGGCAGTCTTGACGCCTTTTTTAGAGATCGGGGCCTGGTGGCGCTGGAGGGCATTGATACCCGCACACTCACAAAGCTGATCCGGGAAAAGGGCGTGATGAACGGCATGATCACCGATGACCCAGACAGCGTAGACCTGGCCGCCCTGACCGCCTACAAGGTGCATGGCGCGGTACGGGCGGCCTCTACCAAAGAGATGTACACGGTAGGGGCGGAGAACGCCGGGAAGAAGGTCGCCCTGATGGACTACGGCACCAAGGACAATATCTGGCGGGAACTGGTCAAGCGGGGGGCACGGGTCACCGTATGCCCTTGCACCACCACCGCGGCGGAGATTGCCGCTTTGGATGTGGACGGCATCATGCTCTCCAACGGCCCCGGCGACCCGGCGGAAAATGTGGAACTCATCGCCAACCTGAAGGAGATTTGCGGGCTGAAAAAGCCCATGTTCGGCATCTGTATTGGCCACCAGTTGATGGCCCTGGCCCAAGGGGCCCGTACCCAAAAGCTGAAGTACGGCCACCGGGGGGAGAACCAGCCCGTAAAAGACCTGGAAACCGGCCGGGTGTACATCACCAGCCAGAACCATGGCTATGCGGTGGTGGGGGAGAGTATAGACCCGGCTGTGGGCCGGGAACTGTACGTCAACGTGAATGACGGCACCTGCGAGGGGGTGGGGTACACGGCCCTGCCTGCCTTTACCACCCAGTTCCATCCAGAGGCCTGCGGCGGCCCCCTGGATACAGCCTGGCTGTTCGACCGGTTCTTTGCCCTAATGGGGGCCTGACCGTGGAGCGGGGCAATACAGACTGGGGGCGCTCGGTAGCCGGGGTGGTGCTGCGGGAAGGCAAGGTGCTGCTCTGCCGGCATACTTACGGCAAGGGCCGGGGCCTGTTGATCATACCGGGCGGCTATATCGAACAGGGGGAACAGCCCCAGGACGCGGTGCGTAGGGAACTGCTGGAAGAAACCGGATTGACCGTGGAGCCCGGACGGTTGCTGGGGGTGCGCTTTAGCGAGAAGGACTGGTACGCAGTTTTTGCAGCGGCGTATGTGTCCGGCCAGGCTGTGTCCGACGGGGATGAAAACGACCTGGTGGTCTGGATGGACGTGGAGGAGGCCCTATGCCGGGAGGATGTGCCCGGGCTGACAAAAACGCTGATCTGCCGGGCGTTGGCGGGTGGTGGGCTTGGGCCCCTGCCCTACGATACCCCCGCCGGCCCGGTGGAGGGAAACCTTTATGCCCGCCCATTGCCGGCTATGGATGAAAAAAGGGAGGATAAATATGCCACTGAATAAGGAAATCAAAAAAGTATTGGTAATCGGCTCCGGCCCCATTGTCATCGGGCAGGCAGCGGAGTTTGACTACGCGGGCACCCAGGCCTGCCGGGCCCTGCGGGAGGACGGCATTGAGATCGTGTTGGTCAACTCCAACCCGGCCACCATTATGACCGACCGGGCCATGGCGGACCGCATCTATATCGAGCCCCTTACCCTGACGACTGTTAAACGCATTATTGAGAAGGAAAAGCCCGATAGCATCCTCTCCGGTTTCGGGGGCCAGACAGGGCTGACCCTCTCCATGCAGTTGGCCAAAGAGGGCTTTTTGGCCAGGCATAACGTACGCCTGCTGGGAGCCGGGCCGGAAACCATCGACAAGGCGGAGGACCGGCAGTTGTTTAAGGATGCCATGGAGCGTATTGGCCAGCCCTGTGTGCCCAGCAAAGTAGTCACCACCGTAGAGGGCGCCGAGGCCTTCGCCGGGGAGATCGGTTACCCGGTGATCATCCGCCCGGCCTTTACTTTGGGGGGCACCGGCGGCGGCATCGTCAATGGTCCCCAGGAGTTGCGGGAGGTGACGGCCAACGGCCTGGCCCTATCCCCCATTACCCAGGTGCTGGTGGAAAAGAGCATCGCCGGGTGGAAAGAGATTGAGTTCGAGGTGATGCGGGACGGCATGGGCAATGCCATCACCATTTGCTCTATGGAGAACCTGGATCCTGTGGGCGTGCATACGGGCGATTCCATCGTCATCGCCCCGGCCGTCACCCTCTCCGACAAGGAATACCAGATGTTGCGCACCGCCGCCCTGGATATTGTCAACGAACTGGGGGTAGAGGGGGGCTGCAACTGCCAGTTTGCCCTGCACCCGGAAAGCTTTGAATACGCTGTCATCGAGGTAAACCCACGGGTGAGCCGCTCCTCGGCCCTGGCCTCTAAGGCTACAGGATATCCCATCGCCAAGGTGGCCACCAAAATTGCCATTGGCTACCGGCTGGACGAGATCAAAAACGCCGTAACCGGCAAGACCTACGCGGCCTTTGAACCCTCCATCGACTATGTGGCGGTGAAGTTCCCCAAGTGGCCCTTTGATAAGTTTGTGTACGCCAAGCGGGACCTGGGCACCCAGATGAAGGCTACCGGCGAGGTGATGAGCATTGCCGACAGCTTTGAAATGGCCTTGATGAAAGCCGTGCGGGGGGCGGAGCTCTCTTCAGACGGCAAAGGGTTGGACACCCTGAATTTGCCCAAGTTTGCCAACGAAACGGATGAAACCTTGCTGCGCATAGCAGAGCACGCCACGGACGAGCGGATATTTGCGGTGTACGAACTGCTGAAACGGGGCCGCTCCGTGGATGAGATCCATCAGTTGACCATGATCGACGAATGGTTCCTTGCGAAACTGTTGAACCTGCTGGACTATGAACGAGAACTGGCCGGAGGCCGGCTGACGGAGGAACTGTATACCAGGGGCAAGCGGCTGGGGTACCCGGACAGCACCATTGCCCGGCTTTCCGGCTGTGAAGTAACTTGGCCCCGGCAGACCACCTTCCGCATGGTGGATACCTGCGCCGGGGAGTTCGCGGCCCACACCCCCTATTTCTACGCCTCTTACGACACCCCGGAAAGCGGCGGGGAGGACGAGGCCCTGGAGTTTATCCGGGACAAGGGGGGCAAGCCCACGGTGGTGGTGCTGGGCTCCGGGCCCATCCGCATAGGCCAGGGCATAGAGTTCGACTACGCCAGCGTGCACTGCGTGATGTCCCTGCAAAAGCTGGGGTATCAGGTGGTCATCATCAATAATAACCCCGAAACGGTTTCCACGGACTTTGACACCGGCGACCGGCTGTACTTTGAGCCCCTTTCGCCGGAGGACGTAATGGATATTATTAAAATAGAAAAGCCCATCGGTGTGGTAGTGGCCTTTGGCGGGCAGACCGCCATTAAGCTCACCAAGATCCTGGCCCAGAATAACATCCCCATTTTGGGCTCCTCCGCTGACACCATTGACATGGCCGAGGACCGGGAGCGCTTTGACGAACTGCTGGAGCGGGCGGGCATCAAGCGGCCGAAAGGCTCCACCGTTACCACAGCCAAAGAGGCCCTGGAAACGGCGGAGCGGCTGGGGTATCCGGTGCTGATGCGCCCCTCCTACGTGTTGGGCGGGCAGAATATGATCATTGCCACCTGCCCGGAGGACATTGAAGAGTACATGGAGATCATTTTGGGCAACAAGCAGGATAACACGGTGCTCATTGACAAGTATCTTTCCGGCATGGAGATTGAGGTGGACGCCATCTGCGACGGGGAGGAGATTTTAATCCCCGGTATTATGGAACACGTAGAGCGTACAGGCATCCACTCCGGGGACAGTATTGCCGTGTACCCGGCGTCGGATATCGACGACGGCATGAGCCAGAAGATCGTTTCCACCACAGAAACCCTCTGCCGGGAGCTGCATGGCATCGGGCTTATCAACCTGCAATATATTATTATGGACGGGGAGATTTACGTAATCGAGGTGAACCCCCGGGCCAGCCGTACCGTGCCCTATATCAGCAAGGTGACAGGGGTGCCCATGTGCGACCTGGCCACGAAAGTGAGCCTGGGCTATAAGCTGCGGGATCTGGGCTTTGGCACGGGGTTGTATAAGCCCTCGCCCTATGTGGCGGTAAAGGTGCCGGTGTTCTCCTTTGAAAAGCTGGCCGATGTGGACACCCACCTGGGGCCGGAAATGAAGTCCACCGGCGAGGTGCTGGGCATTGGCAACTGTGTGGAGGAGGCCCTTTATAAGGGGCTGATCGCCTCAGGCCACCAGATGAAGAAGGGCGGCGGGGTGTTCATTACCGTGCGGGACCAGGATAAGCCGGAGATTGCGGAGATCGCCAAGAAATTTGACCGGCTGGGCTTTAAGCTGTTTGCCACAGGGGGTACGGCGCTGCTGTTGTTTAAGGCCGGGCTGCCTGTGCAGGTGGTGGATAAGATCCACGAGAACCCTGCCCGCAATACCATCTCCCTACTGGAAAGCGGGGAGGTAAACTACGTGATCTCCACCTCGGCCAAGGGCCGCAACCCGGCCCGGGACAGCGTGAAGATCCGCCGCAAGGCCAGCCTTTTGGGCATCCCCTGCCTGACGGCCATCGATACGGCCAACGCCCTGGCGGACTCGCTGATGAGCCGCTATACCCCGGAAAATGTCGAACTGGTGGATATCAACGACCTAAAACCGGCCAAGCAGCGCATCCGCTTTACCAAGATGTCTGCCTGCTCCAATGACTATATCTATGTAAACTGTTTCGACCAGAAGAACCGGGTGCCTTCGCCGGAATCCCTGGCGGTGAGCCTTTCCGACCGGCACAATGGCGTGGGCAGCGACGGGGTGATTTTGATCGAACCCAGCCAGGTGGCCGACGCCCGGATGGTCATGTTTAACCGGGACGGCAGCGAGGGCTGGATGTGCGGCAACGGCATCCGCTGTGTGGCCAAGTATTTGTATGATAACGGTATTGCCAAAGGGGAGCCTGCCGGCGTAGGCCGGGCCGTACTGCGCATTGAAACAAAAAGCGGTGTGAAGGAGTGCACGGTTATCACCAAAAGCGGGCTGGTAAGCCAGGTAGCCGTCAACATGGGCCAGGCCCAACTGGCGCCGGAGAAGGTGCCTGTCAACCTGGGCGGCGGGCCGGTAGTGGGCCGCCGTACGGAGATTGCCGGGGATAACTGGGAGATCACCTGCTGTTCTATGGGCAACCCCCATGTAACCGTGTTTGTACCTTCGGCAGACAAAGCCGATGTGGAACTGCTGGGCCCGAAGTTCGAGCACGACCCGTTGTTCCCGGAAAAGGTGAACGTAGGGTTTGTGGAGGTGATTGACAGCCGCACCCTGAAGGCGCGCATCTGGGAGCGGGGCAGCGGCGAAACGATGGCCTGCGGCACCGGCACTTGCGCGGCGGTAGTGGCGGCTACGCTGAACGGCTACTGCCAGAAGGGCCAGGATATCCGGGTGATTTTGAAGGGCGGCGAGTTGAAAATCAACTATACAGACGACCGGGTGCTGATGACCGGCGAGGCGCTGAAGATTTACGATGGCGAAGTAGAGGTTTAATGGCCTTGCGGTTTTGGACGCCCTACGCACTGGAAGGCAGGAGGACCACAAGAGCCTAACGAAAGAAAGGAGAAACAGTTATGATAGACAGGCGGAGTTATTGGAAACGGGCGGCTTGCGCTATACTGGCGGTGCTGCTGGCGGCATCCCTGGCGGCCTGCGGGCAAGGGGAGGAGCCGTCCTCGTCTACAGGGAGCAGCAGCCAGGCCCAAAGCGGGGCCGGCGAGTCTAAGGCTACGGACAGCGACCTGGTACCGGAGGGCGCGGCCCCGCCGCCGGTGTCGGACAGCGACCTGGTGCCGGAGGAGGACCCGCCCCCGGCCTCGCCGGGGGACTTGGCGGTGGTATATGACCCGATGGTGGCCGCCGGGGCGTATTCGGATCACGGAGCGCTGTTTGCGGACATCCAGCGTAACGGCAAGGATTTGCCGGCTTATGTGTGGTGGGTCAACGAGCAGGTACTGCGGGAGGCGTTTGGGATAGACGGTTACCTGGACGGCCAGAGCAGTGAAGGGGTGGCGCATTTTTCCTGCCAGCAGAGCAAGGGGCGGGAAGATACCGCCAAGCTGTATGGGCTGACCGCTGCCCAGATGAGAGAAACGGAGATGAAAAGCTGGCCCTACGCCTCCTGGGCGCGGCTGGCGGACTCTTTTGACTTTTATGTGACGCTGCGCAAGGCTACCCAGCCGCCTCAGCCCGACGCCTGGGACGTGGCGAGCTACCGGCCCGTAGAGGACGAGAGGAGCGCTGAAAGGCTGATGGCAGGCCCCAATAACGGGGCGGGGACCCCGACCCCTAAGTCCGTTTCCGGGGACCGGCAGCCTGTGGAGGATTACCAGCCCCCGGTATGGGAGGCTGTGGAGGGCCACGAGGGCTATGAGCAGGCCGTGGTGGAAGAAACCGCCGGGGGCGTGCCCCTGGCCGTGCGCCTGCGCTGGCAAGAGGACGGGCATTGGTTCTTGTGCCAGATACCCGGCCACAGCCTGGAAAGCTTTTGGGAGGCCGGGGACAGCCTGTGGGAAAAACGGGAACTGCCCGGCGAAATGCCCGCCGATGACGAGTGGACCATTGCGCCCAAAATGGAGGAGGATTATCCCCATGAGGTTGGACCCAGCGAGGTAGCGTGCAGCAGACCGGGAGAAAGCCTATGAAACTACTTTTTAAGCAGAGGATGTTCTCATGGCTGGACAGCTACGACATCTACTATGAGGACGGCAGTGTTGCCTATACGGTAAAGGGGCAACTGGCCTGGGGGCATTGCCTGAAGATTTTTGACCCCCAGGGCTATGAACTGGGCACCGTACAGGAACGGGTGTTGACCTGGCTGCCAAAGTTTGAGTTGTACATGGGCCAGCAGTATATGGG
>CANOFK010000022.1 GCA_947565265.1 uncultured Clostridia bacterium
GGGTTTTGCCCTATGGTATTTCAACCCCTACAGGCCCTCCTGCCGGGAGAATTTTACCTCCGCTGTAGGCCGTTTTGTCATCCGGCTGGGGGACCACTGTTTCTACAATCCCACAGAATTATACGCCGAAACATAGGTTAATACAGAAACAACGTATGTACACCATCTAACCTGAAGGGGGAATCCACATGACAGAAAACCAAAGAGAATGCGGGCGGAATTCGTCCGCCATGCGGCGGCTCACCAGCCGGGCAGACTACCTCCGGGAGGCGGACGGCGCCGCCACCATGGACAATTTCGAGCACCTGCCCCAGGAAGATTTTGACAGCGAAGAGATGCGGGGCACCATGCAGTCCATCCTGTCCCAGAATATCGGCAATTTTGTGGTGGTCGAGTTCCTCATCGGCACCGAGCAGATGGTGCGCAAGCAGGGTATGCTCTACCTGGTAGGCCGCAGTTTTGTCACCCTTTATGACGAACCGGCCAATAATTTCATTGTGTGCGATGTATTTTCTATCAAGTTTGTATATTTCTATATGCCCAACGAGCGCCCCCGCTTTAACTACAACCTGTTGCCGCCCCCTCACGGCGGCAACGGTATGCGCCGCTAAAGCCCAGTCCGCCCCGTCCCACCCAACCAAAAAGCGTAGCCCCCAAAAGCCGCAGGGGGCTACGCTTTCCCTTTTTATGCCGCCTGATAAGCCCCCTGCCGCGGGGGAGAGGCCAGGCCCTACCTTACGCCTTGCCGCCGGCAGCCTTGGTGATGGCCTTCTTCTTCCAGCCGCCCCTGGCGTAGGCGATAACCGTAAGCACCGCGCCCGCCACCCAGGAGATCACCAGGGACAGGAACAGGGGGTCTGGCGTGCCGGAGCCCATAGCGCCGCCCGCAGGCCGGGTCAGGAACTCCAGCCCGTAAGCCACAGGCACCCGGATAACGACGGTGGTAATCACAGAGATCCACATAGGGGTCATGGTGTCCCCCGCGCCCCGCATCACGCCGGAGAGGATCTGTGTCACCGCCATAGCTATGTAGCCGATGGCCAGGGTGTTCAACATCCGCTGGCCCAGGTCAATTACCGCCGGCGTGCTGGTAAACATCAGCATCAGGTATTTGCCAAAAATCAAAATCAGCCCCACCAGTACCACCGAAACCCCCAGGCCCATCAACATACCGGCCTTAGCGCCCTTTTCGGTACGGTCCAGCCGGCCCGCGCCCATATTCTGGCCGGTGTAGGTGGTCATAGCCGAGCCAAAGGTGAAGTTGGGCATCATGGCAAAGCCGTCCACCCGCATTACCACCGTGTTGGCCGCCAGCACCGACGCGCCAAAGGAGTTGGTCAAAGACTGGATGATGATCATGGCAAAGGAGAAAATCGCCTGGGTCAGGCCGCTGGGCAGGCCAAGCCTTACCAGCCGGTTAACATAGGCAGATTTGGGCCACAGCCCCCGCCAGCTTACGTCAAATACATCCCGCATACGCAGCAGCCGCACCATGCACAGTATGCCGGAAATCAGTTGGGAGATAATGGTCGCCCAGGCAGCCCCGGCCACCCCCATCTTCAGCCCGGCCACAAACCACACGTCCAGGCCGATGTTCAGGAAACAGGCCACCAGCAAAAACACCAGGGGCATAATCGAGTCCCCCAGCCCCCGCAGTACGCCGGAGATAATATTGTAGTACGCGCTGCCCAAAATGCCCAAAAACAGGATGATCAAATACCCGCAGGCCATGTCATAGATCTCCTGGGGGGTGTCCAGCAGGCGCATCACCGGGTGGGTAATCAGCGGCCCCACCACCATAATAAACACCGAGGTCACAAAGGTAGCCGTAATGGTGGTGCCAATGGTGGCGGAAAGGCTGTCCCGCTCCTTGGCCCCAAAGTACTGGGAGGCCATTACGCTGGCCCCCACGGACACGCCCATAAACAGTACCAGCAGCAGGTTGATCACCGGGTTGCTGGCCCCAATGGCCGCCAAAGCGCCATCCCCCACGTAGTTGCCCACCACAATAGAGTCCACCGTGCTGTAAAGCTGCTGGGCCATGTTGCCAATCAGCAAGGGCACAGAAAAGCGGATAAGGTTTTTGGTGGGGCTGCCCTGGGTCATATCCTGCGCCTCAAAAAGGGCAGAGAGCTTGCCTGCCATAAAACGATCCCTTCCTTCCTAAATAAAGTAATAAAGTACAAAAACAGGCCAGACACATCCCAAACAAGGCATACAAATAAGGCCCCGGCGAAACCCGCCTGCGCCTTATTTCAAGGTATATCTGCCTACCGTTCCATTATAGCACAAAACCCTGCCAAAATCTCTACCGCGTATTCTACAAAGTTCTGGCCAAAATTTCCTGCAAATTTTCGACTATTTGCACAGATTCCGCCCGTTTGGCGGAAGAACTTTACAGCGTGTATTCCATCTGTACGTCGCAGGGCTCCTTTTCCACATGGGGCGGGTCGTACTCCAGGGCCTCCACACAGCCCATGGCCCGGTAAAACGCCTGGGATTCCTCCGCCGACATGGCGGAGATATACAGCTTTTCTGCCCCCAGCCTCCGGGCCTCCTCCGCCGCCAGGGAAAACAGCCTGCGCCCCAGCCCCCGGCCCCGCAGCTCCTCCGAAACGTGCAGTTCCGCCAGCACCGCGTACTGGCCCCGGCTGCCAATGCGCCGGCCGTCCACGCTGGAAAAGCCCTTCAGCCAGCCGTCCGCAAAGGCCCCCCATACCGCGCCGCCGCTGGCAAGCACATCCCGTAGCTGCCCGCATACCCGCCGGTGGTCCGCGGCGTCCCAGTCGTCGGTAAAGGCGATGTCCCGCAGCACCCACTGGCCGTCTATCTTCCGCCAGCAGCGCTTTACGTCCTGGTGCCGCCGGAACCTCCTCAACAGTTCGGGGGAGAGCTCCCCCGCCGTTATTTCCCTATATGTAATATCCGCCATAACGCCTCCTATTTGTACAGCCGCACGCCGGTTTTGTCTACGGCCTCGTAGGCGGCGGCAAAGTTAAACCCCAGCCCGCTGTGCAGGGGGAACAGGTCAGACAAGGGCACCAGCACAAAAGCCCGCTGCAAAATGCCCGGGTGGGGCACCGTAAGCCGGGGGGTACTGCTGGTAAATCCCTCGCACAGCAGCAGGTCGATGTCCAGCGTCCTGGCCCCGTGGTACTCTTGGCGCACCCGGCCCAGGTCTGTTTCAATGCCCAGGCAGGCGTCCAGCAGGGCATCCGGTTCCAGGATGGTGTCTATCAATACGCAGCAGTTCAGGTAATCTTCTTGCTGGCTCAGCACGTCAAAGGGCTCTGTTTCGTAGATGCTGGAAATCGCCAAAATCCCCGCCCCCGGCAGCCCTTCCAGGCGGCTGAAAGCGGCGGCCAGGTTTTCTTCCCGCTGGCCCAGGTTGCTGCCAATGCCCAACACGGCCTTCATAGGTCCCCGCCCCCTTCCCGCTGTACCTGTATCTCCACCGCCACATAGTCGAATACCGCGTTCATAGGTGCCTCCGGTTTCTTCAGGGTCAGCCCCACGGCCTGCACCCTGGGGTGCTCCGCCAGTATCCCGTCGCACACGGCCTGGGCAGCCCGCTCAATCAAATCATATTTCTCCCCGGTAAATACCCGCTGTACGGTCTTGCGCACCGCGGCGTAATTCACCGTGTCCGCCAGATTGTCACTGTGCCGGGCCCTGGCCAGGTCGGCCCATAGGGTAATGTCCAGCACAAAGGGCTGCCCGTTTTCCTTCTCCTCCGGGTTCACCCCGTGGTAGGCGAATATCTCCAGCCCCTTCATATATATCTTGTCCACGCTCTCTCCTCCTTAAGGCTGCCTCCGGCGGGCAGAGAAACTTTTTGAAAAAAGTTTCTCTGCACTCTTCAAAAACTTTTGTGCCGTTATCGGCCGCGCTGTTGCGTTAGCCCGGCTGCTCGACCTGTAGCCGTTTTTTCGTTTTTCTTGATTTATTTCTTGCTATGGGCTGTATAGCGGCTTTAACCGGGCCATTCTCTTGGCTCCGCATAAAACCGTTAACTACGGGCGCATCCCACGCTTTTTCTGTTTCCGCCCGATGATTGGCCCGTTGGCGACATCTATTGGGGCCGCAGAAAGCCCATGTCCCCGCCCATAAAAACAAGGTATACGCCACCAACATCCTATTTCCCCATGCGCGTGCCGGCGGCCCAAATAAAATACGCTTTTCGTACGCGAGGAAGGGTTCCCAAAGGGGCCGTGCCCCTTTGGCAGGGATTCTTAAGGGGCAGCGCCCCTTAAGCCCCTTCCCCCAGCCGGCCGGCCCGCAGCGCGTCCGCCATCCGGGCGGCCTGAACAGACTCCCCCACATCGTGGACGCGGATCATGTCAGCGCCGCCCAGGATCGCGGCGGTATGGGCGGCGATGGTAGCGGGCAGGCGCCGGGGGAAGGGCGGGTTGCCGCAGTAAGCGCCGGTCACCCGTTTGCGGGAGGCAGCCATCAGGTAGGCTATGCCCGGCAGCTTGCAGTCCTGCACCCTGGCAATCAGCCGCAGGTTCTCCTCCATCGTCTTGCCAAAGCCGATGCCCGGGTCAAAGCACAGGCGTTCCGGGGCAATGCCCAACTGCACGGCGCGGTTGAGCCGCTGCTCAAAAAAGCGCCGGGCGGCCAGGCACACGTCCCCGCCCTCCCCGCCTCCGGGGAACATGACCACGCACCCGCAGCCCGAACCCGCCACGGCCTGTAGCATCCCGTCCCCAAAGCCGGACACATCGTTGATGATATGCGCCCCGGCAGCCAGGGCCTTTTCCGCCACCTGGGGGTAAAAGGTGTCCACCGAAACCGGCAGCCTGGTGCGCCCCAAAATCCCCGGCAGCACCGCCCCCAGCCGGGCCCACTCCTCTTCGGGGCTCACCGCCTCATACCCCGGCCGGGTAGACTGCCCGCCCATATCCAGCACATCCGCCCCGTCCGCCTCCATCTCCAGCCCGTGGGCTAAAGCCTTTTCCGGCTGCAAAAACTGCCCGCCGTCCGAGAAGGAATCCGGCGTCACGTTTAAAATCCCCATGATGTAAGTGCGTGCCAATGGCAGGCAGTGGGCCCTGGCGCAAAAATGTGCCGGCTGCATCTCTGTCATACAATCTTTTCCCCCAATCCCATTTCCTGCCGCCACAGGGGTGGCGGGCCGTCGTCTGCCCAGTACTCGTCCATTTGGGCGATCTTCCCTCCCGCAAACCGGAAGATGCCGGTCACATGGAAGGAAGGGCCGCCCTCCTTGGCAAACACCCTGGCCACCGTAACCAGCGTATCCCCCGCCCAAAGTTCCCGCTCCACCCGGCCGTCCCATTGGCCGGGATACGCGCAGTTGGCCCGTACATACTCCGCCACGGTAAAGCGCTCGTTGGTGCAAGGCCAATGGATCCGGGCGCCGGGCGCAAACCAGCCCGGCAAAGCCGCCGGGTCCTGGGCCAGCACGTCCCGCCAAAAGGCCCCGGCCTGAAACCCCGCCATCTACTTGCCCTCCAGCAGCGCCAGCACCTCGGCCCGGCTGCGGGCGTCCGAGCGCATACAGCCCCGCAGGGCAGAGGTCTGGGTCTTTGCCCCGGCGGCCCTGGCCCCCCGCATGGTCATGCACAGGTGTTCGGCCTCTATAAACACCGCCACCCCCTGGGGCTGCAAATTTTCGTACAGGAAATCCGCAATCTGCCCGGTCAGCCGCTCCTGTACCTGGGGGCGGCGGGCAAAGCAGTCCACAATCCGGGCGAACTTCGACAGGCCGATGATCCGCCCGTCCCTTGGTATATAGGCAATGTGAGCCCGGCCGATAAAAGGCAGCAGATGGTGTTCGCACACCGAGTAAAGGGGGATGTCCTTTACAAACACCAGCTCGTCGTGCTTGCCGCTTTCCTGAAAGATCTTCAAATGCTCCTTCGGGTTGCCGGCCAGCCCGGAGAATATCTCCCCGTACATCCTGGCCACCCGCTCCGGGGTTTCCCGCAATCCCTCCCGGCCCGGGTCCTCGCCCACGGCCTCCAGAATATCCCGTACGGCCCGCTGTATCTTTTCCATATCAATCATGTAATCACTTTCCTTTCTTCAAGGGCATCCCCGCAGCCGGAAGCCCCAAACCGGCAAAACAAGCAAAACGCAGGCAAGCGCCCCACTGGCGGCCGAGCAAACGGCCCAAGACGCTGAGAGCGGCAGATAACGGAAGGGGGTCCAGGGGCCTGTGGCCCCTGGCAGGGATCCGCAAGGGGCAGCGCCCCTTGTGCCGCCGGAGGCAGGCCCAAACAAGCGCAAACAGTCCCTGCCGCAGCCGGAAGCCCCAAACCGGCAAAACAAGCAAAACGCAGGCAAGCGCCCCACCGGCGGTCGAGCAAACAGCCTAAGACGCTGAGAGCGGCAGATAACGGAAGGGGGTCCAGGGGCCTGTGGCTCCTGGCAGGGATCCGCAAGGGGCAGCGCCCCTTGCGCCGCTGGAGGCAGGCCCAAACAAGCGCAAGCAGCCCTACTCCACGTCGGCGATCTGCCCGGTCAGGTCGCCGTCCAGGCAGCCGTCCACTTCCACCTCCACAAACTGCCCCAGCACAGGGCGTTTGCCGGTTTCGCCAGGGGTAAAGAAGATCCGCCCGTCCACGTCGGGGGCGTCCATATACGTGCGCCCAAACCAGCACTCGGCGTAGCGGTCAAAGCCCTCCGTCAGTACCCGCAGCCGGCGGCCCACATAGCCCTGGGCCTTGCGCTCCCAAATATCCATCTGCATACTGGTGATGATCTCCGCCCGGCGCTCCTTTTCCTCTTCCTCCACCTGATGGGGCAGTTCCGCGGCAGGGGTGCCCTCCTCTTGCGAGTAGGCAAAGCAGCCCAGCCGGTCAAAGGCCATCTCCTTCACAAACCCGGCCAGTTCCGCAAAGTCCTCTTCCGTTTCACCGGGGAACCCGGTAATCAGCGTGGTGCGCAAAATCACACCGGGCACCCGCGCCCGTATTTTCCCAATCAGCGCCGCCAGGCTCGCCCGGTCCCCCCGGCGGTTCATGGCCTGTAACACCCGGCCCGCGCAGTGCTGCAAAGGCAGGTCGATGTAAGGCACCACCTTCTCCTCCTGGGCCATTACGTCCAGCAGTTCGTCGGTAATGGCGTCCGGGTAGCAGTACAGCACCCGTAGCCAGCACAGGCCCTCTATCTTCGCCAGCCGGCGCAGCAGCCCGGCCAGGGAGTACCCGCCGTACAGGTCTATGCCGTACCGGGTGGTGTCCTGGGCAATCAGCACCAGTTCCTTCGCCCCGTTGGCCGCCAAAGCCCTGGCCTCGGCCTCTATATCCTCCATAGCCCGGCTGCGGTAGCCCCCCCGTATGCCCGGAATGGCACAGTAGGTGCAGCGGTTGTCGCAGCCCTCGGCGATTTTCAAGTACGCGCTCCAACTGGGGGTGGTCAACTCCCGCTCCCCGCAAATGGGCAGCCGCTCCTTTTCCGGGAAAGCCTCTACCGGCCCCCCCTCCAACATATTGCCAATATGCCGGGCGATCTCCCCGTTGGCCCCAATGCCGAGGACCCCGTCCAGTTCCGGTATCTCCCGGCGCATCTCCTCCTGGTAGCGCTGGGCCAGGCAGCCGGTGGCCACCAGCTTTTTAATGCGCCCCTCCTTTTTCAGCATGGCCAGCTCCAGTATCTCGTCAATAGACTCCTTCTTGGCGCTGGCAATAAAACCGCAGGTGTTGACAATAGCTACATCCGCCATGGCCACATCGTCCACCAGTTGATAGCCCGCGGCCTTCAAGCTGGCCATCAGCACTTCCCCGTCCACCTGGTTTTTGGCACAGCCCAGGCTGATCATTCCCACTTTTACAGGCATCTTGTTTCCTCCTTATGTTCCATGGCGTCCCATGATGATGCGGCAGCCAGCCCGCGCACGGCCGCAAAAAAAGTATCCGTATAACCCCCGGCCAAAATCACCCGCTGCCGGGCCAGCCGTTCCCATTCCTCCAGGGGGAACCACCTGGCCCCGGCCGTTTCCCCTGGCTGCAACCGCACCATACCGGCGGGGATATCCCGGCGCAGGGCGTATACATCCATGTAGATGTTCCCAAACTGCCGGCGGTGCAAAAAGGCCAGTTCCTCTTCCCGCGCGGTAAGGCCGGTTTCCTCCATCAGTTCCCGTACGGCCCCCTGCCGGCTGGTTTCCCCGGCCAGCACGCTGCCGCCGGGGCTCTCCCAGGTGTTGGGGGCGCCCAGCTTTTCCGGGCTGCGCAGGGTGCAAAGGATCCGCCCCTGCCCGTCGTAAATGGTAATGGCCACCACCAGGCAGAATTCCCCCGCCGCCAAAGCCGTGCCCCGGCGGCAGGTACGGCCCGTGGGGTTCCCCTCCCTGTCGTAGATGTCCAGCAGTTCCGTGGGGGCGGGCTTGTCCAGGTCCCCTGCCGCCAGCCGGTGTACGGCGGCATAGTACCCCTCGGTGTACCCCCTGGCGAACAGTTCCCCGGTCCGGGCTTTTTGCTCCCACCGGTCCAGGGGCATCCACTGGGCGCCGTCCGTTTCTCCGGGCTGTAGGGTAAGGCTCCCTATCTCCACATCCCGCCGCAGGCCGTAGTCGTCTATAAACCAGTCCGGGCCCTGCCGCCTGGCCAGATAGGCCAGTTCCTCCGGCGCGGCCCGTAGGCCGGTTTCCTCCCACAGTTCCCGTACCGCCCCCTGCCGGCTGGTTTCCCCGGCCAGTACGCCGCCGCCAGGGCACTCCCAGGCGCCGGGCATCAGGGGCTTTTCCATGCTGCGCCGGGTAAGCAGTACCTCCCCTTGCCCGTTTATCACGGTAACAGATACCGCCAGGTGCCGGTCCCCCTGGGCCAACGGCTCCCCACGGGGGTGGGTGCGGCCGGTCAGCGCCCCGTCCCGGTCGTAGATATCCCAAACCTCCATCATTTCCCCTCCTTATCCGCGGTGGCCTCCGTATGGGCCGGCGTGCGCGTAAACTTATACTTCTTGGGCTTGCCCCGCAGCAGGGCGCGAAAATCCTTTTGTACCCCGCTGGTAGCCAGCCACATACTCACCTCGCCCCCTAAAAAAAGGATGTACATACAAAAGAACAGCCAGAACATCAAAATGACCAGCGTGGCCAGGCTGCCGTACAGGGAGAAGTTGGAGAAGTTCTCCACAAACAGCGAGAAGAAAAAGGAGAACAGCACCCAGCCCCCGGCCCCAAAGGCCGCCCCCGCCAGGTTATAGCGCAGCTTGATCCGCCGCCGGGGCACAAAGCTGTAAAGCAGGGCAAAAAACACAAACAGCAGCACGAACCCCGCCAAAGACTTAAAGTTGATCAGCAGCGCCGCCAGCGTAGGCCAGCGGGCGGAGAGGAACCGGTAGATGGTAGACCCAAACACCAGCAGCAAAGCCGCGGCAATCAGCGCCACCGCCAGCAGCACCACGTACAGCACCGCTATGGCCCGCAAAAGGATGTAGTTGCGGCTCTCCTTCACCTCGTAAACATGGTCCAGCCCCTTGATAATGGCCACCATGCCCATGGAGGACGACCACACCGCCGTCACCACCGCCACCGGCAGCACCCCCGAGGCCACCAGCGGGCTGGGTATCAGCGCCGAAAGGGCCGTGGATATGGCCGGCGGCAAAAGCTCCAGCGCGGCCTCGATCATGGTCAAGCCGGAGGAAAAGTGGATCATCTGCATCAGCGTCAGCAAAAACGCCAAAAATGGCAGAAAAGAGATGATCAGGAAGAACGCCCCATGGGCCGAGGCCGAGTCTACCCGGTCCCGGTCTATGCGGGTGAGAAACCATGTCACGTGCTTTTTCAAAAACGGCCACATATCCGGGCGCCTCCTTTTTTTCTGATTATACCATATGCAAGTGGGCCGGTCAAGCGCCGCCGGCATCCGGGGTTGCCCCCACCCCAGGGCTACTTTCTCGCCTGCCGGCTCGGTCGGCTCGGAACGGTCGCCACTGGCGACCCTCGCCCCTGGACCTCGCCAGGGGCTAAGGCCGCCCCTGGACCCGGCCACGCGTCCCCCCGCCGGGCGCGCAAAACATCAAAAGCAAAGCACCCCTGTAAAACTTAAGGGGAAAACTTCCTTTTTCTTTTTTTTTGAAGGGCAGGCTAGGGCTTGTTTGAAAATAGAGGAAATGACGGATTTTTGACCAGAAACGGTCAG